>JAFQMU010000195.1 GCA_017421085.1 Desulfovibrionaceae bacterium
CCCATTCGGCTCCAGCGGATGAAGCGATTGTAGAGAGTTTTGTATGGCCCATACTCACGCGGGGCATCCTTCCATTGCAGACCCTGCTTGATAACATAAATGATCCCGCTGACGATGCGCCTGTCATCGACTCTTGGCACCCCATGAGAACGGGGAAAATAGCATTTAATCCGGTCAATCTGCTCTTGGGAAAGATAAAAAAGTTCTTTCATTGTACCCTCCTTGACTTATGATAAGAACTTTTTCCCTTTTGACAATTAATGAGTCCTGAACCTAAGCATATTCGCGATGCCATCATGCAGAGCCAGAGCCGGGAGATAGGCCGCTCCGGGATTGCACGCTCAGCCGCTCGCAATTATTGCCTGTAAAAATGAACTGAACCCCACAGAAAAACAGACTTTACTACGCGGCATGACAACGCAAAAGACAAGACGGACAGCAAGTATCCGTCTTGTCAGCGCATGAGAAAAATCAGATTCAGCTCAGACAAAAATTCTGAGGCGGACAATCACAAAAATTCAGGAGCCTTTCTATACGCTGATGCGCAGACTGCTTGCCAGAACGGCCTCTATGCCGGAGCTGCCTTTACCATATGCAGCGGGGGCGGAAAAAGCCGTATTAAAATAGTTGAGTTCACTGTCGCTGAGCACAACGGAGCTGTACACCGGCGTATTGAACATATCGTTAAAAAACGATTTTTCCTGGCTGGAAAGAGAGATTTCCGGAGCTTTCCGGTTGCTCTGGCTTAAAACTTTGCCTTCATCGGAAATTTCAACCTGATCCCGCAGCAGCTGCTGAAACCCGCCGACAGCGTTCTGAGACTGTCTTGTTGTGGAGGCATTATCCCATAACGCTGTAGTTATCGCATCGGAGTTAGATATTTTCATAATTATCTTCCTCAGCGCCTAAATAAAAAAAAAACGCCCTAAAGTATTTATCCAATCAGTCGATATGTACTTTGAAAAGTACAGGTATGTCCTCTAAACTACGATTTGACCATACTCCATATTTATAAAAGTGTAAATGCTCAGTCGCGATTTTTTCACAGTTTTCCCTGAAACATGCGGCTGAAGCTATAAGGCGCCGCGCTTGCGAAACTTATTAACCTTAGCTTGATTTTGATTACGCTGGAAAGACCCCTCAAAGGAGGGGTCTTTCCAGTTGAAATCAACTTTCTCTTTTTTTGCTCAGAATTGCATGTTGCGCGGCGGCCAACCGGGCAATCGGAACCCGGAAGGGTGAGCAGGAAACATAGTCCATGCCCGAATCGCAGCAGAAATGAATGGTGCGCGGGTCGCCCCCATGCTCGCCGCAAATGCCTACTTTCAGGCCTGGCACAACAGAACGCCCATTGTCAATGCCTATTTTCACCAGCTGACCTACTCCGTTTTCATCCAGATTGACAAAGGGGTCGCGGCTCCAGATGCCGTCTGAAAGATAGGTAGGAATAAACTTGGCGTCATCGCGCGAAAGCCCATAGGTAAACTGGGTAAGGTCATTGGTGCCGAAGGAGAAAAACTCCGCCCCGGCTCCGGCTATTCTATCCGCAGTAAGGGCAGCGCGGGGCAGCTCAATCATCGTGCCCACGCGGTATTTAATCTTTACGCCTTCGCTTTCCATCACTTCCCGGGCCACCCGGTCTATCACGGCTTTCTGTTCTCTGAACTCACGCTCATGTCCAATCAGAGGAATCATTATTTCAGGAATTACCTTTATCTTTTCCCTGATTGCCCTGGAGGCAGCCTCAAAAATAGCCCGCGCCTGCATGGCGGTGATCTCAGGATATTGAATACCCAGACGGCAGCCGCGCAAACCCAGCATGGGGTTGGCCTCGTGCAGCTCGGCCAGCTTGGCTTTGATAGACTCTACCCTGTGTCCGATTTTGGCGGCAAGCTCTTCAATTTCTTTTTCCGTCTTTACCAGGAATTCATGCAGAGGCGGATCCAAAGTCCGGATTGTGACCGGCATGCCGTCCATGACCTTGAAAATGCGGTAAAAGTCTTCCCTCTGCATGGGGAGCAGCTTATTGAGCGCTGCCTTTCGACCGTCTTCATCTGAGGCGAGAATCATTTCGCGCACGGAGGTTATGCGGTCTTCTTCAAAGAACATATGCTCGGTGCGGCAAAGCCCGATGCCCTCCGCCCCGAACTCGCGGGCCACCTGGGCATCGCGGGGGGTGTCGGCATTGGTGCGCACGCCGATATTCTTGGCCTTCTGCACCCACTTCATGAAGGTGGCGAAGTCGCCGGTGAGTCTCGCGTCAATGGTCTCAAGCCTTCCCTTCATGATGCAGCCGGTTCCCCCGTCCAGAGAAATCCAGTCTCCTTTTTTGACGGTGTAACCTGATTTGGTGGTAAATTCTTCTCTGGCGTAATCTACATAAATGTCGGCTGCGCCGACTACGCAGGTCTTGCCCATTCCCCGGCCAACCACAGCGGCATGGCTGGTCATGCCGCCGCGGGCGGTAAGAATGCCCTGAGCTGCGTGCATGCCCTTGATATCTTCCGGGCTGGTTTCCAGGCGCACCAGAATTACCCGCTCGCCCCGGGCGGCCAGCTCTTCAGCCTCGGAGGCGGCAAAGACCACCTGCCCTACAGCTGCACCCGGCGATGCCGGCAGGCCCTGCGCAAGCACCTCACGTTCGGCCTTGGGGTCAAAGGTGGGCAGAAGCAGCTGGTTCAGCTGCTCCGGCATCAGACGAAGCAGCGCCTCATCAGGTGTAATTTTCTTTTCCTTAACCAGGTCTACTGCAATTTTCAAAGCGGCCTTGGCTGTGCGCTTGCCTGCGCGGCACTGCAAAATCCACAGCTTTTTCTGCTGAATGGTGAATTCCAGATCCTGCATGTCGCGGTAGTGATTTTCCAGCAGAGTTCTGATTTTATCCAGCTCCCTGTACTGTTCAGGCATGATGTCCGACAGAGTCTTTACTCCAGGCGCGACGGGAAGCACATGATTGATGGGGCTGGGGGTGCGGATGCCGGCTACCACATCTTCGCCCTGGGCGTTAGTGAGGTATTCGCCGTAAAAATAGTTGTCGCCGGTGGCGGGGTCGCGGGAAAAAGCTACGCCGGTAGCCGAATCGTCCCCCATGTTGCCGAAAACCATTGCCTGCACATTCACTGCGGTGCCCCAGTCGGACGGCAGGTCGTTAATCTTGCGATAAGCCACCGCCCGCGGGGTCATCCACGACTCAAACACAGCTCCTATGGCCCCCCAGAGCTGTTCCATGGGATCTTCAGGGAACTCAAGCTGCAACCTGTCTTTAATCAAAACCTTAAAATCATGGGCAAGCTGCTGCAAGTCTTCAGCAGTCATTTCCGCGTCATCGACATATCCTTTTTTCTGCTTCAGTTCGGAAATCAAAAGTTCAAATGGGTCTTCGGCCTTTTCCTGAGCGGCCTTGATGCCCATGACCACATCGCCGTACATGGCGATAAAGCGTCGATACGAGTCGTAAACAAAGCGGGGGTTATTGGTTTTGCTAAGCAGCCCCTGCACGGTATCTTCATTCAGCCCGATATTCAACACCGTATCCATCATACCCGGCATTGAGGCCCTGGCCCCGGAGCGGCAGGACAGCAGAAGAGGATTTCGGGGATCTCCGAATTTCGCCCCCATCTCCTTTTCAATTTTTTTCAGAGCGGCGGCCACTTCCTTCTTCAGGCCGGCCGGATATTTTTTGTTGTTTTTATAAAAAGCAGTACAGACTTCTGTAGTGATGGTAAAACCGGATGGAACAGGCAAACCAATTTTAGCCATTTCGGCCAGGTTCGCCCCCTTGCCTCCCAGTAGCTCCTTCATGTTTCCGTTGCCGTCTGCGCTTTCCGCTCCAAATGAATATACATATTTGGCTGCTTTGACTGGCGCCATTTCAACCCCCGATCAACAGTTAAGGTTCATGCCCCAACAGGGCAAAATATGATTATCTATAGACAGCATAACCAAAAAAGCGCAATTACTCAACCCTATGCCCGGAAACTGCACGTTCAGACAGCATTTTAAGCAAATTTTGCATCAGACCAAACAGAAGATGTTCCCCCTGCTATGACTTCCGCTTTACATGACCCTTTTTGATACCCCCCAAAAAAACTGCCCGAAGGCGCATGTCATCCGCCTGACCGCGTCGATGCCGGCAGGATGAACGCCACCGCTTCAGGTATTTGTAACAGTTTTTGGGGCTGTCTTCAAAGTGGCAAGAGAAGACCGAAATAAATTTTCGATGAAACAGGCGATAAAAAAAGCCGCCCGGTACACCCGGACGGCTTTTTTTCATAAACTCAGATTCCCATGGCCTTGCCGGCCTCTTTGATAAACTTCTTAAACTTCTGAGCGGGTTTGTTCTGCTCAAGTTCCTGAAACTCCCTGAGCAGTTCAATCTGCCGTTTGGAGAGTGAGGTCGGGGTATGGACGGTAATCTGCACCAACAAGTCGCCCCGCCGCTGCGAATTGGGATAGGGCAGCCCCCTGCCAGCCAGACGCAGAACGGTTCCGCTCTGGGTGCCCTTAGGTATCTCCAGCTCTGCATCTTCATCCAGGGTAGGGATACTGATATTGACCCCCAAAGCCGCATCAGGGAAGGAAACATCCCGGGAGAGCAGCAGATCCTGCCCGTCACGCCCAAAAATATCGTCTTCCTCCACATACAGATCTACATATAAATCGCCGGAAGGGCCGCCGTTAATTCCTGCCTCGCCTTCGCCTCTCAGGCGCAGGCGGGCCCCGGAATCCACCCCGGCAGGCACTTTTACCGACAGCTCCCGCACCTGTTCCACCTGTCCTTCCCCTGTGCAGGCGGGGCAACGCTGGGCAATAATCTGCCCTTTGCCGCGGCAGTGCGGGCAGGGCACAGCCAGTTGGAAGAACCCCTGGCTCCTCACTATCTGCCCAACGCCTCCGCATTGCGAACAGACTTCCGGGCTGGTGCCGGGCTTGGCGCCGCTGCCTCCGCATTCACAACAGTTTTCCTTGCGGGGGATACTGATTTTTATGCTATCTCCCTTTGCAGCCTGCCGAAAGGAAAGCTTCTGGTTATAACGCAAAGAGGCGCCCTGCTGGGGACGATTCTGCCTGCCTGCGCCGCCACCCATCGAAAAACCGAAAATATCCCCGAAAATATCGGAAAAATGGGAGAAAATATCTTCGGCAGAAGCAAAAGGATGCCCGCCGCCCATGTTGTTCAGACCGGAATGACCATAGCGGTCGTAAAGCTCCCGCTTTTCAGGGTCGCGCAACACCTCGTAGGCTTCGGCGCAGTCTTTGAATTTCTGCTCGGCCTCTTTATCTCCGGGATTGCGGTCGGGGTGGTATTTAAGGGCCATCTGCCGATAGGCCTTTTTGATTTCCCCTTCTGTGGCGTTTCGTGAAACGCCGAGAATTTCATAATAACAAGTCTGGCTCATGACTGACTCAGCAGGCGCCGGGGCGCCACGCCTGTATTAATCGTTATCTTCCACCACAGCCTTGCGGGGGGCAAGGCCAATGCTGTCGAGATCGGCATCCGGCAAAATTTTCCCCGCGGCAATTTCCCGCAAAGCGGTTACTACTTCCTTGTTTTTGCTTGCCACCAGAGGGGAGTAGCCCTCACGGTACTGGTAAACACGCTTTATTGCCATCTGAACCAGAAGGAAGCGGTTGCCCACCTGAGCCTGACAGTCTTCAACAGTGATTCTAGCCATAATATCTCCTGAAAGACAGAGCGGGAGGCTCTGCCGAAAATGAACCGGTTCCAAAAAAGGTTTAAGCTTTACCCCTTAAAAAAGGAAAATGCAACCTGAAAATGCAACAATCAGATAGTAAGGGTCATCCCGCCAAGGTCAAGACAGTCTGCATAAATTCCTCAGCCGGGGCAACGCCATGACTGTTTTATCGGATGCAAGATACTGTTCAAGCTTTGAACATGCACAGATGACAGACTACCGTCAATCCCTGGAAAAGCGCACCAGACGAGCTGTCTGAAAATATTTGTCACAGACGGAAAAAACGTTATTATCACGACATGGCAGGGCATATCGGCAATTTTAAGGCAGTGTGGAATACCTTTTCAATTACTGCCGCCTTCCGCAGGCAGAGCCGGCAAAAGAGCCAGAATCTCATTCACTGAATTGAAATGAACCGGATAATAGGTTTCCTCCTCATTAACCTGAACCCAGTTATAATTCTTTTCCGACTGGCTGGCATAGAAAGTCAGAGCAAGCGCATCCTTGCCGTCTTCATATTCAAACTTCCAACGGATAACCGGAACAATATCTGACGGAAGGTTGTTGTCGCTGCGCCCTTCAGTCTGCATGGTGCCCAGCCGCCAGAGCAGCGTGTCCACGCCGACCAGCCTGATGGCGCTGTCAAGCTCGCTCCAGCCGTTTTCAGAATGAAAAAACTCTCTTGACTGCTCCTGCCCATGGGCATCCCACAGCACCAGAGCAGCTTTTTTTACCCTGCCGATACCACTGGGCAGCACAGGGCGGCTGCGCAGCGAGAGCAGAGAACGCCCGAGCTGCTCCACTTTTTCTGCGCTGATACTGAAATGCGCCCCCTGATATGAAGAAAAGCCCACATAATCCCCATTGCCCCTGCGGCGACTGACCGTGAGAACTTCTTCTTCCGCCGCACCGCCCGGTCCCGGCGTCTGCAACACTTTTACCACCAGCAAAGGTTCCTCCAGGTCTTCCTGCACCTCTGTGAACAGAGGCCCCGGGCTTTGGGTGGAGAGAACGGCATGCAAATAAAACTCCATGCCCGCCTGGGGTACTTCAATGTCTTTGAACCGTTCAGGCTGCATAAAAGTGAATGTGCCTTCATTAATCTTGGCCAGTTCCCAGACTTCCGAACCGGGTGAAAACAACTCTATCCGGGTGACCCGCTCCGGGCGGGCGGAAAAGAGATTGAGATCAGCGTAATAGCGGGGCGGACGGGATAAAAGCCGGGTAAACCCGGGGTCGAGATAAACAATTTCGGAATTGCCGTTTTTAATCAGCCTGCTGGAAACGAGACCGGCCTCATCCACATAAAAAAGTGGAGCTATGGTCCAGGTGTTGCCCCCGCGCAGGGTAACGCTGGTGGGGAGAATGCTCACCTCATGAAGAGGTTCATCCGCTTTGGGCAGCAGATCCAGGCCGGCGAAATCAGGGCCAAACGAATTTTGAGAACTGTTTCCGTCATTAACTGCGGCGTGGCTGTCCTTACTTCCGGAACTTTCCTTATCATAGTTTCCAGGCAATTCTCTGACGGGTTTCGCCCGATTAATCTGTTCAAGCAGGTATTCAACTTTACGCTGTGAGGCAAGGCTGCTCATTTTCCCGTCATGCACATACCAGCGTCCATTATCAAACTTAAGAGAATAGCTCTGCCCCCCGCTGAAATCCAAACTGACAATATCTTCTTTGGAGATATCAGGCCAGTCGCGGGCATGGTCGCCCCACGGCCGGACAAGCACAATCAACAGCCCGGCAATGGCGAAAAGGCAAAGAAATGAAACGAGATATCTGCGCATACTTAGTTATGTGATATTTGAACGGAAGCAAATATTTCCTTAATATTATCAACCTTTTTCATGGACATGAAGGGAAATGACATCCCGGCAGCAGAAGGGCCCAGCTCCTCAATCACCGCTTCTGTAAGTTGCGCCCTGTTCAACACCCCATCATCAGCAGTGAACTTTGGGGAGAGTTCATCCCACTTCGCCATAAACTCCAGCTCCTGCGGCAAGCATCCTCTGGTCTGAACCTGAAGCAGGTTTTCACTTTTCCCGCTTTTATCAATGCTCAGACAGCCAAGCGCCGCTTCAGGATATATGCCTACAGTTTTCAGTTCACAGGGCAGAAGATAAACAATAAGCACATCCGTCGCGTGCAGATGCTCTCCGGCTCTGTTCAGCAAGGTTGCGGCGATGCGGGCTGCACTGAAATCGCCCTGCCATTCAGCCTGAGGAACAAGCGAGATGAGCCGGGTATTTTCAGACCGGTCTGAAACGCTGAGATTAACGGACTGGATATTTACAGGAATGAGCTCTGCCTGAGCCAGCTCAGATGCCGCCAGCAAAAAGGGCTGACCGGTTCCGGAGTCCACCCCATTTACAACGCCTGTTTCAAGCGGCTCGGAGTCGCTCTGCACATCCTGCCCGCTTTTCTGCCCGCTGAAGAAAAGCAGCGCCCCGATGCCCACGATTAGAATGGCAAACAACAACATTCTGACCGGTCTTTTTACTCCACACAAGGGGCATACGGGCTTGTTACTCATGTTTTTTATCTCCACCCGCCTCCGGCGTCAGCGCCGAAGGCGGGAAAACAGTTTGGATTAAGCCTGTTCAGCGGCTGCTTCACGGAAGCGGCTGCGCAGAGAATCAAGCTTCGCCATGGCCTCGGTCAGTTCTTTCACTCTGGCCTGGTCATGTTCAACAATCTCTCTGGGGGCCTTGGCCAGGAAGTTTTCGTTCTTAAGCTTTCCTGAAAGCATTTTATGCTCTTTCTCCAGCTTCAGAAACTCCTTGTCCATGCGGGCAAGCTCCACGGCGAAATCAATTGCCCCATGCAGAGGAACAATCACTTCGTTACCTTCGCACACCGCTGAGGCGGAAGCCTTGGGCGCGTTAAGATCTGCGCTTATTTCCATGCTTTCCAGACGGGCCAGGGTAAGAATCATCACTTCATTCTCCCTGAGAATGGCGGCATGAGCAGGGCTCTGGGGTCGAATCAGCAGGCGGAGCCGGTGCGAGGGAGCGATATTCAGCTCTGCCCGGATAGTGCGCACCGCGCTGATTACGCCCTTGACCAGCTCCATGCCGGCTGCGGCTTCGGCATCCACCCATTCCGCATGGGAAGGGGGGAAAGCCTCGCGGGCAATGTCGCCGCTCTGATGCCCCGGCATAGTCCGCCAGATTTCCGCTGTAATAAACGGCATAATAGGATGGAGCAGGAGCAGGGTTTCCCGCAGGGCCAGCCACAGGGTATACTGGGCCACCTGTCGTTTTTCGCCGCCTGCCTGCATATCGGGTTTAATCAGTTCCAGATACCAGTCGCAAAGCTCATTCCAGATAAACTTGTAAAGCCCGACTGCGGCATCATTGAAACGGTATTCTTCCAGAGCCTTTTTCACCTCGGCCTTAATGTTTTCCAGGCGGGAAACAATCCACTTATGATGAATGCCTTCCGCCTTTGCGATATCCATGGCCTGCGGGGCCTGTCCTGATTCCGCATATTCGGCCAGGTTCATCAGGGTAAAGCGGGCCGCGTTCCAGAGCTTGTTTGCAAAATGGCGATAACCTTCAATACGCTCTTCTGAAAGCTTGATATCCCGGCCCATGGCCGCAAAGGCCGTGAGGGTGAAGCGCAGCGCATCGGTGCCGTATTTGTCGATCATTTCCAGGGGGTTGATCACATTTCCGGTAGACTTACTCATCTTGCGCCCTTCGGCATCGCGCACCAGAGCGTGAATGTACACTTCCCTGAATGGGACTTCACCCATGAACTCAATGCCCATCATCATCATTCGTGCTACCCAGAAAAACAGGATATCAAATCCGGTAACCAGCACAGAGGTGGGATAAAAAGTTTCGAGGTCTCTGGTCTTCTCCGGCCAGCCCAGAGTGGAAAAGGGCCAGAGGGCGGAAGAGAACCACGTGTCAAGCACATCGCTTTCCTGTTCCAGATTGACGCTGCCGCACTTGGCGCACGCTGCCGGGGCGTCAACCGTCACCATCATTTCGCCGCAGTCACGGCAGGTCCAGGCCGGGATGCGGTGCCCCCACCAGATTTGCCGGGATATGCACCAGTCGCGGATATTATCCAGCCAGTTGTAATAGGTCTTTTCCCAGGTGGGCGGGAAAATCTTGGTTTTGGAAGGCACTGCGTCACGCGATTTTTTGGCAATTTTGGTTGTGGCCACAAACCACTGGGTCGACACATGAGGATCGACTATATTCTTACAGCGGTAGCAAACTCCGACATTGTTGTTATAATCCTCAACCTTGACCAGATGCCCCAGGGCCTGCAAATCTTCCACCACCTGGCGGCGGGCCTCTGCAATGCTCAATCCCCTGTACTTTCCGGCCCTGGCGTTCATATTTCCGTGCTCGTCAATCACCTGAATAAATTCCAGGTTATGCTTGAACCCAAGCTCCCAGTCATTATGGTCATGGGAGGGCGTTACCTTGAGCGCGCCCGTGCCGAACTCACGGTCAACATATTTATCTCCGATTACGGGAATTGCACGGTCAGTAAGGGGCAGGAGTACTCGCTTACCGATAAACGACTGATAACGTTCGTCTTCAGGATGAACGGCCACAGCTGTATCGCCCAGCATGGTTTCCGGTCGGGTTGTGGCAATAACCAGCGAGCCGGAGCCGTCTTCCAGATCATAACGAATATGCCACAGGCCGCCCTTCTGGGGCTGGTGCTCCACTTCGTCATCGGCCAGGGCGGTAAAACAGCGGGAGCACCAGTTGATAATATAGTCGCCTTTGTAAATCAGGCCCTTGTTGTAAAGGTCTACGAACACCTTGCGCACTGCCCGCGAGAGCCCTTCGTCCATGGTGAAGCGTTCATGGGTCCAGTCTACCGAGGCGCCCATGGCCTTGATTTGGCGGCGGATGTTCTGGCCGTATTCTTCCTTCCAATCCCACACGCGCTCAATGAATTTTTCACGCCCCAGGTCAGACCGGCTTTTGCCTTCTTCGGCCAGCCGACGTTCAACTACGTTCTGAGTGGCAATCCCGGCATGATCCATACCGGGCACCCAGAGCACCTTGCGCCCCTGCTGACGGGCAAAGCGGCAGAGAACATCCTGCAGGGTGATATTCAGGGCATGGCCGATATGCAGGTTGCCGGTAACGTTTGGAGGGGGAATAACAATAGAGTAGGGTTCTCCAGGGGCATCAGCGGCGGGAGTAAAGGTTTTTTCCTCTTCCCAGCGCTTTCGCCAGAATTCCTCAACGTCCTTGGGCTCATAGCCTTTGGCCAGGGCATTGTCGCTCATTGCAGACTCCATTATCTCAATTTCCATTTCTCCGGGTTATCCCGGAAAATTAATTAACGCGAAATTCGGATTTACCAGCTTAACACGGATTTGCCAACAGCAAATTAAAACCCCTCAACAAGCCTGCCCTGCTATCATCGGCTTAAGTCCGGAGCAGTCCCGAACCATTTGCGGCAGAGTTCGCCGAACTCGCCGCTGCTGCGAAAAGTCTGGAGCGCCCGATTGATGCTTTTAAGATGGGGGCTGCCTTTGGGCAGGGCAACAGCTAAATTGTGTTTTTCATATACCGGGCTGCACAGGACAAGGCCAGGGTTGCCGGTCTGGTTAAGATAAGCTTCCAGCAGGGTCAGCTCAGCAAATACAATATCGGCATTATGGGCGAGCAGGGAAAAAAACATTTCTTCCTGATAGTCGCAGACCAGCAGTCGGCTTTTCTGAAAATTTTCTCCGGCAAAGCTTGCGGCGGCGCTGCCTCTCTGCACGGCAACTGTTTTTCCGGCGAAGGCATCAAACTTTCCGGGGTTTTTCTTTTTTGCCTTTCTATCCGGCGCAGGGCCCTGCTCCGGCTGGCCTGACGGCGCAACTTCTTCTGAATCGCTCTGACGGCACAGGGCCGCCAGGCCGGTGCGGTAGCAGGGAACGCTGAAACTCACCCGTTGCTGACGTTCTCCGGTTACCGGAATTACGGCAACGGAAACATCGACTTCCCCTTTCTCCAGGGCATCGATAATCCGGTTGAAAGGCATGGGAATCATTTCATATTCCACTTCAAGCCTGGCGGCCAGTTCCTGCCAGAGTTCATGCTCAAAACCGACATATTCCGAGCCTTCTCTGAAGGAAAATGGCCAGAGGGCCTGATCGTGGGCTACGCGCAGAGGAGCGGGGGCGGGTGGAGCCAGAGGATCGCTGAGTGCGGAATGAGCCGGGCGGGGCTGATTTTCCTGAGCAAACGCCGCTTGAAACGCTGCCCCGCCGGCTGACAGAAAAACGATCAGAACCAGTACAAGAAATTTATGATAATATAAGCAGCCTGGCTTAAACACAACAGTAACCTGAAACCTGCCTGAGCAGGGCAGCCGCGGGCTGCCCCGCCCGGTCAGCGGTATTTGATTTCCACATCCACATCATAGCGCTCTTCCAGTGCAGTAAGAGCGCTGCGTTTGTTGTTGAGAAGGTAAAGCGCAACCTCGGGGTCGGATTCATAACTGATTTGTTTTTCATTTTCACTTTTATGCAGGGCCAGATGCCGGATATCTCTGAGCGCGCTCAATGCCTGCCACTCCATATTCCGCCGCATCCCGGTGCCGTTACAGCAGGGGCAGGGTTCCATGGTCACTGAAATTGAGGAAGAACCCAGACGCTGCCGCACCACTTCCATCAGCCCGAATGCGCTGACTTTTGCAACATCATAGCGGGCCCTGTCGTTTTTCATGGCGTTGCGCATCACCTTTTCCAGCTCGCGCCAGTGGCTTCGTTCCCGCATTTCAATGAAGTCAATGACAATCTGCCCCCCGATATCGCGCAGGCGCAGCTGGCGGGCAATTACCTGGGCCGCTTCTATATTCGTACGCAGGGCCATTGACTCAAAGTTGTTTCTCCCGGCAATTTTTCCTGAGTTAATATCTATGGCCATCAGGGCTTCGGTCTGGTCAAAGACCAGCCTGCCGCCTGAGGGGAGGTTGACCTCACGCTGATAGATTTGCTCAATCTGACGCTTTAAATCAAAGGCTTCCCACATGGTGCGCTGATTGTCTTCATGCAGCCTGACCAGATTGGCGCTGCCCCGGCGCGGGAAAATCAGTGAAACGGTATCTTTGATTTCCTGAGCGGTTTCCGGGTCATCGACCCAGATTTCCTTAATGTCATCGGAGAGATAATCGCGCACGGCCCGCCCGGCCAGACTGGGCTCTTCATATACCAGACAGGGGGCGGCTTCGGTGGTGCCGCGGGTGCGGACCTCCTTCCACTGTCTTTTGAGCACCTGCAAATCTTTCAGCATGGAGGTCTTGCTGGCGCTCAGCGAAGCTGTGCGCATAATCACTCCAAGGCCGTCCTGAGTAGGCAGGGTATCAAGCAGGGCGCGCAGCCGCTCCCGGTCGCTGTCCTCCTCCACCTTGCGGGATACCCCGAACTGAGTGCGCCCGGGGGTAAGCACCAGAAAACGCCCGGGAATGGACAGGTAGGTTGACAGAAAAGCGCCCTTGCCTCCGGTCGGCTCCTTCACCACCTGCACCAGCACCTCCTGACCGGGCTTGAGCACCTTTTGAATTAAAGGATACTTCTTTCCCTTACCCGGGTCATGCGGGG
>JAFQMU010000196.1 GCA_017421085.1 Desulfovibrionaceae bacterium
AAGTGCCGGATGAAATTCTCACCAGAGCTGTAAAGGAAGTGTTTGACATGCGCCCCTATCACATCATTAAGGAGCTCAATCTCAAGTCGCCAATTTACAGAAAAACCACCAACTACGGACACTTCGGCCGTGAACTGCCCGGATTCAGATGGGAGAAGACCGATAAGGCCGCTGCCCTTAAAGCGGCTGTGGACAGAATGTAAGAGCATTTAAGCATAAAGAATTAATGCTTGCACTTACAAAGGAGCTGCCCGCCGCACAGTTGCAGCTAAAATTGTCTTTGCCGGCCGGTTCTGGTTAAAAAGCTCAAGCTGCTCTGTGAAAAGCTTGAAAAAGAAGCCTGCCCCTTGCAGGGGCAGGCTTCTTACACTCAGTCCAAGTCATGCCTTTAAGACAAATTAATCCGTTACCAGAGCATCAAACTGTTCCTGCCGCCGGTATCATATTTGAGCCCGGCCTATTTCATTTTCAGCCCCAGGCGTTCGGCCGCCGCCGCAGCAGCCTCATCATAATAGGCTTCTCTGGGTTGCGCGTTCAAGCGTTCCTGTGCCAACAGCATTTCCGGACGGTTGACCAGGTTTTGTTTTGAGCTGACCTCATACTCGGCAGGGAATGAACTGTTGAAATACATATCCTGGAACCCGGAGAACTTCAGGGCATGGGCAGTGGCGTCCAGCACGGCAAAGACGCTGCTGTCAATCAGCCCGCATTCCCTGGCACGCAACAGGCCGGCCAGACATTCACCCCCCTGGGTGCAGGCAATATGCCCATATCTGTTGGCCGTGAGCATGGCATCCATAATAGCCTGCTCTTCCACCTGCACAACATTGAACACACCGCCCTGTTCCAGATAACGCCGCGCCAGAAGCTGAACCCGCGGGAAAGACACCGGGTCGCCGATCATTGCAGCCTGAGCTACAGAGGGAGTAACCTGCACTGGCTGATATCTGCGCCCTTCTTCAGGCTGGGCGTAATATTTGAATACCGGGTCGGCATGGGACGACTGCACCCCGAACATCATTGGGAGCTCAGCAATAATCTCAAGCTCCCTGAGTTTAAGGAAACCGGCCATCACCGCAGTAATGTTGCCCGCATTGCCAATCGGCACAAACACGGCCTTTCCGGCCATATCCCAGTCGCACCACTGAGCAATCTCAAAGGCATAAGACTCCTGCCCGAGAATGCGCCAGGCGTTTTTGGAGTTAAGCAGGGCCACGCGGTATTTATCCGCCAGACGCTCCACCACTTTCATGCAGTCGTCAAACACGCCGGGCAGCTCAAGAACCGTTGCCCCGCTGCCAAGAGGCTGCGACAGCTGCTGCGGAGTAACCTTTCCGTAAGGGAGAAGCACCACGGAGCGAACAGGCCCGCCCACATACGCGGCGTAAAGGGCGGCTGAAGCCGAGGTATCGCCGGTAGAGGCGCAGATAGTGAGCACTTCATCCCAGTCGTGCCTGCGGGTAAGCCCCTTCAGATAGCTGAACGCACAGGCCATGCCGCGGTCTTTAAACGAGGCGGAAGGGTTTTGCCCGTCATTCTTGTAACCGAAATTCAGATTGAGCTTTTCTGCAAACTCCGGGGCAGCCGGCACGATGGGGGTGTTGCCCTCGCCGAGATAGACGATGTCTTCTTCATCCAGCACAGGGGCAATCAGCTCATAAAAGCGGAACACGCCGCGCAGAGCCTGACGCTTGGCAGCTGCGCGCATATCAAAAAGCTCCTGCCACTCCTGCCCGGATTTTTCCTTCAGGGCATTAAAATTTTTATCTTCAAGCAAAAATACTCCCCCGCAGGAAGGGCAGGTATAATGCAGCTCATCCATGCCGTAGCGCTGCCCGCAGCCCAGGCAGAAATATTCCATAACACCGCGGTAAACCGGGAAAACATCAGCTGAGTTCAAACTCATGGCAACTCCAGTAAGTCAGATTTATGGTGGAAATTAATAGCAGACTATTTCAGAACAGCCAACTGTAAACTGAGCGGAAATTCTCAACTCCCCGGATTTGCCGTCAGTTCTCAGCCCCCCCGCTCGCCCGGCTCACCTCGACTATATGCTCAAGTTTGCTGATTACATCAATGGTCTGGTACAACTGGGCCACATCAGTCACCTCAACAGTAAAGTCGATAATGGTTTTTCCGTCTACATGCGAACGTATCTGCCCGGAGTCGATATTTACAGAATTTTCAGCCAGCACAGCGGCAATGCCTGCCAGCACCCCGGGCTTATTGTCCGCAACAATGCTGATGCGGGACGGATAGGGTCGCCCGGCATGCCCTTCCCAATATACCGGAATAAGTCTTTCAGGCTCCATATTGGGCAGATTGACGCAGTCGCATGTGTGCACGGTAATGCCCCGGCCCCGGCTGATATAGCCGACGATATGATCGCCGGGAATGGGGGTGCAGCAACCGGCAAAGCGCACCAGCACGTCATCCACCCCGCTGATGACAACGCCCTCAGACTTTTGGGGCGCTGCGGTTTCCAGCTCCGGCCTGGCCGCTTCGGAAGAAGGAGCGGCAAGCTCTTCTTCTTTGGGCATAAGGCGATTCAGCACCTTACGCGGGGTGATACGGGCATATCCCACCGCTGAAAACATTTCCTCCGCCGACTTGAATTTGAGCTCTTCCGCCAGCTCTTCAAGTTCAATTTCCTTCAGCTTAAGAAAATTGATGCCCATACGCCGCCCCTGCTTTTCCAGCATTTCCCTGCCCAAGCTAATGCTGCGGGTGCGCTCTTCCGTGCGGATATAGTTGTTGATATAAGTACGGGCCTTGGCCGTTTTAATGAACTTGAGCCAGTCACGGCTGGGATGGCGGTTGGGGTCAGTGATAATTTCCACCGAATCGCCCGAGCGCAGCCGGGTATTTATGGGCACAAGCTTGCCGTTGACCTTGGCCCCGGAAGTCTGCGCCCCCACCTTGGAGTGGATCATGAAGGCAAAGTCTACCGGGGTCGCTCCTTCCGGCAGCTCCAGCACATCCCCCCGCGGTGTGAACACATAAATTTCGTCCTTGAACATGTCGAAACGCAGGGAATGCATGAATTCCTTGGAGTTCGACTCCTGCTTCTGCCAGTCGAGCAGCTCGTGCAGCCAGGCGAACTGGGCCACATTTTTGGCGGCAATGCGCCCATTCTCCTTATAATGCCAGTGCGAGGCCACGCCGTGCTCGGCCATGCGGTCCATTTCCCAGGTGCGTATCTGTATTTCAAAACGTTCGCCTTCCGGGCCCACCACCGTGGTGTGAAGACTCTGATACATGTTGGCCTTGGGCATGGAGATATAGTCTTTAAACCTGCCCTGCACCGACTTCCAGGCAGAATGCACCAGCCCGAGCACCGCATAGCAGCTTTTTACCTCATTTACGATAACCCGGAAGGCAAGGATGTCGTGCACCTGATCAAGGGTGAGGTTCTGTTGCAGCATTTTTTTATAAATGCTGTATTTATGCTTGATGCGCCCCAGAATTTCTCCGTGAATGCCGGCCTCATCGAGCATGGTGCGCAAATCTGAACGAATGCGCTGAATATACTGGTTATCCTGAGCAAAATTGCGGTCAAGCCAGTCGCTCATCTGCACATAGATGTCGGGTTTCAGATACATGAACGAGAGGTCTTCCAGCTCCAGCTTGATGCGGTGCAGGCCCAGACGATTGGCCAGCGGCACATAAATGTCCATGGTTTCTTGGGCAATGCGCATCTGCTTATGCGGTTTCTGAAACTCCAGGGTCCGCATATTGTGCAGGCGGTCGGCCAGCTTGACCATCAAGACCTGCATGTCTTCCGCCATGGCCAGAATCATCTTGCGGATATTCTCGGCCTGGGCCTCTTCCTTGCTTTCAAATTTCATCAACGAAATTTTTGAAACGCCGTCAACTATCTGGGCGACATCGGGCCCAAACATCTTGTCGATATCTTCCACCGTAGTGTCGGTGTCTTCAACCGTGTCGTGCAGCAGGCCGGAGGCAATGGTGGCTTCATCCATGCGCATATCAGCAAGAATATAGGCCACTGCCAGCGGGTGCGACAGATACGGCTCTCCCGACAGACGCACCTGTCCGGCATGGGCCTGGGCAGCATACACATAAGCCCGCTGCAACAGGGTCGTATCGGCATCCTGCTGAATGGAGCGCACTTTATCGATAATATCCTGAATGCGCACTACCGCAGGAATGAAAATACGCACCGGGGCGTCGGATGTTTCGGGGCTGGAAGCTGTGGATTTGAGGGCTGAACTCTGCATTGCTTTTTCCATGAAAACAGTAAACGTCAAACCGCGCTGCCCTGGGGCAACCGGGAAAACCACAAATTAATTTTTGCCTGCGCTTCACCGTCGGGCGCAACCTGCACGGAAAGGCAACAAGCGTTCTATATAATCTATTTTTGCTTAAATGTCAGATATTGGCAAGCGGAAAAAGAGTTTATTCACGGCTGACTCCGCTAAAAAATCGGTAAAATTTGGGTATGAAAGCCCCTTATGAAGCGGCTCCTGACTTTTTGGACTTGCCTGCCCCGTATAGAAAGAACAAAGGAAATACTATTGAAGTGATTATCTTTCTTGGGCTGTGCATCTGTTCGTGAATATGTTGGAGTTAAAAAGTTATTATAACATCTAAGCTCCCTGAAGTCTCAGAAAGCACTGGTACAAAAGGCTACAGCGCAAAAAGCCGCTGTGTTCCGGCCTGTAGGTTTAATGAACACAGATTACAGCGGACAAACAAAATATGCAGATTATTCAAAAATTCCTGCCTGTTCCGGGCTTGCCTTTTTCAATATTCTTGATAAAGAGTTAAACAACTTATCTTGTGAAACAGCTGGAAACCAAAGCCGTTGAGGGTGCATGAGTTTTAAAAGTAATCATATTCCCCGCGCTACCCTTGAACGAATGGCCGTATATCTTGAAGTGCTCAATTCGTTAAGCCGCGATGGGGTTACCCTTATTTCTTCCGAAGAGCTTGGAACTTTCTGCAATACCAATGGGGCGCAGGTACGCAAAGATCTCGCCTACTTCGGCGAATTCGGCGTGCGCGGGCTTGGCTATTACGTTGAAGAGCTCTCCCATGCAATCGCCTCTTCTCTGGGCATAAACCGGGAGTGGCGCGCCGTGCTGGTGGGCATGGGAAATATGGCGCGCTCTTTGCTCATGCACCGCGAAATGCGGATGCACACCTACCGGATTGTAGGCGTGTTTGACGTCGATCCGACCCGGATAGGTCAGGAGGTGCTCGGAATGAAAGTGCTGAATATCCATAACCTGAAGGACGTAGCCGCTCAGCTCAAACCGGAAATCGGCATTATCACCTCGCGCCCGGATCATGTGCAATATATCGTTAACCGCCTGCTTGATGCCGGGGTTCGCGGCATTTTAAACTTCACCCCTACGCGTGTTCCGGTGCCTGAAGGCGTCTTTGTGGAGTATGTAGACTATCTGCACCACCTTTACGCCCTCTCGTTCAATCTGAGCTCGCACCAAAGCTGAGGGCATGGACGTTGACTGCGCATGACCAGCGCCGCTATAATTCACCTCTGCTGGCCCTGCTCACAGATTTTGGGCACAAAGATCCTTATGTCGGGCAGCTGAAGGGAGTAATCCTGCAAAGCTGCCCGCAATGCAGAATAGTGGATATCTGCCATGAACTGCCCGCTTTCAATATTAAAGCGGCCGCCCTGTTTCTTGCAGCATCGATTGAGCACTTTCCGCCCGATGCCTTCTTTCTGACTGTTGTAGATCCCGGAGTGGGTACAGACCGGGAGCTTGTTGTTCTGGAAAACGGCAGTCAAAAATTTATGGCCCCCAACAATGGCCTGCTCGGATTGATTCCCCTAAAAGAAAATGCCCGTCTGTGGCGTATTGCCGCCTCCGCAGCCTGTTCCTGCTCCGCAGTTTTCGCAGGCAGAGATATTCTCGCCCCTGTGGCCGGAAAGCTGCTTGCAGGTACGCCTGTCTCCGAACTGTGTGTTCCTGCCCCCATGCACGCCCTGCATATCCCTGAATGGGCGAACCCGGAAGAACAAAAACCATCCGGCTCCCTCCATGCACTCAGGGCAGAAGTCTTGCACGTGGATAACTTTGGAAATATTCTGCTGAATTTGCGCAGCGCGCAAACTGTTATCCCGGCTGAGCCAGGCTGTCTGATGCTCAGTTATTGCGGGAAATCGCACCCGGTGCGGCAGGTGCGCTGTTACGCTCAGATTCCCTCCGGCGCTCTGGGCCTGTTGCCCGGCAGCCAGGGATATCTGGAATTAGCGATGAACTGCGCCTCCGCGGCTGATTTTCTGGGAATAGAACAATCAGACTGCAAGCTTGAACTGCTCTGGCAGCCTTCATAGCGGCCGTCTGTTACAAAGTATCTTTCCGGTTGCAGCTGAATAAATGTGCCGATGACAGCTTCAGCAAATGAAATTATAAAAAGGTCTGGTCAGTCCGGATGAGCTTTAAAATAATCAGATGTTTTCCCGCCTGGCTGAAAAATCTGGGGCTGGCCTTGGCCTTTTCCAGCCGCCTGCCCATACCTCAGGCCGTCTGTCCGGATATTCAGGCGGCGTTTGCCTGGCTGCCAGGGGCGGGGCTTATCTTGAGCCTGCTTGCGCTTTCCCCTTACCTGCTTGGCCTGTCAAATTGCCTGCTTGCAATCTGGGCGTATCTCGTTCTTTATATCTGGCTGAACCGGGCCCTGCACTGGGACGGCCTTGCTGATGTGGCTGATGCCCTGGGGAGCAATAAAAAGGGGAAGCTCTTCCGACAGGCGCTCAAAGACAGCCGCATCGGCTCCATGGGAGCAATCGCGCTTTTTCTGACTGCCACCGGATATCTGTTCGCCGGGCAGATTTTGCTTGAAGCCGGTTACTGGCAGGCGCTCATATGGACAGCCGGTCTGGGGCGGGCGCTGGCCCTGCTTATCCCTTTGTTCTGTCCGCTAAGCCCCGATGCCGGTCTGGGTAAAATTGTTCAGGATGCTGAGCTGACAAGCAAAATGCTGTTCTGGTTGCTGCTTTTTCTGCTTGCAGGCAGCATTTGCTTCTCATTTGCCGCCTCCTGCCTGGCCATGGGGGCAGGCCTGTTGACAGTCTTAAAACTGGCGGGAAGCGCCGCAAAGCATGGCGGTTTCAACGGCGATTTTATAGGGGCAGCCATGGTGCTCTCGGAGCTGGCCGCCCAGCTTGTACTGGCTTTGTACTTATAGACAGTTATTATAGTTCAGGCAATGGGCGGCCCGGTCAGGCTGATTTATGTAAGGGAAGTATCATAATTAAACAGAGAAAATCATATAAAGAACCCCGCGCCGGGCGCGGGGTTCTACCTTTCAAAAAGCCGGGGAAATCTTCCCCCTGTTTTACTGATGATATTCGTAAACCACACTGTCGCCGGAAAGAGCTGCCCCAATGCATACCCCTTCAATCTGTCCTTCTTCGCGGCTTTTAACCACCATTTCGGCAATGGCCTGACCAGATGCGCGTGTTGCTGAAGTGTCGGCATGGTTAAGGAAGAGCAGACGGCGCACGCCGGACGGCACATCCCGGAAAATTCCATTGGGATCAACAGCCACTCTGGCCAGGGCTTCTTCATTGATCCGCGCTCCTTTTTCCAGTCCGCTCAGCTGAGAAAACTCATCCACACCTTTTACCCAGACTTCATCAAGAAACTGATTGATTACTGAAAGACCGGCCATTCCAATTACCAGCTTGGCAGAAGCAGGATATTTTATTTCTCCGGCAGCCGGGGCCATGGCATAACGTCCCTGACTGGGACCGACCTCAACCAGCAGCCAGTCAGCCTGCCCTCTGCCTGCCAGCTCATCGATTTCCTCAGGGGAATAGCCCACATAACGACGGGAATTGGCCGGGTCTTTACGCCCGGCAATGACGAAGGGAATATTGGCGGGACGTTCAATATTACCTACCTCCTCTTCCACCACGGCATAATAACCGGGAGGCGGAGGAAGCAGCTTTTCAGTTGTTGTGCAAATTGCAGAACCGCCTGCACGTTCAATTTCCTCCGCCAAACGGTACATCAGAGACGTCTTGCCTCCGGCGCCGGTAAAACAGACAACTCCCCCTGTCAGCGGAGCAAGCAAATTTAACAGACCCATAACAATGCCTCCAGAATATATCTTTGCCGCCGCGCCCAAATCAGGCTCTCTTCCGGCGGCACGAATACTATTTAACCAAATTGCATAAAAAAACAAGCCTGCACAAAAAACGGCAGACGCACTTTTACCCGTACGGCTTTTACTGAGAGCTGCTTATCTTGAGCAATTCAGAGCTCATCCTGAATTTTACAACGGTTTCAGCAGGCATCTCCAGTGCGCAGCAAAGCCCTGGGGGTGCAGGCAATAATATAAATATCCAGCCAGACAGACCAGTTGCGGATATAATAGCTGTCGAGCTGCACTCTCTGTTTATAGGTGGTGCTGCTGCGCCCTGAAATCTGCCAGTAACCGGTAAGGCCGGGCAACACCCTTTTGTAGAGATCAAAAGCATCGTCTCCGTATTTCTCTATTTCAGCATTTACTATCGGACGCGGCCCTACAAAACTGAGCTCGCCCTTAAGTACATTCCACACCTGGGGCAGCTCATCCAGGCTGGTTTTGCGCAGCCACCGCCCTACTCCGGTAATGCGGGGGTCGTTCTTCAGTTTGTGATTTTCAGCCCATTCCTTTGCCAGGTCGGGATTTTCCGCCAGTTTTTGCGCCAACACTTCCTCAGCATTGGGGAGCATGGTTCTGAACTTAAGCACCCTGATTTCTTTCCCCCCTTTCCCGATACGCCTGTGCGCAAAAAAGACCGGCCCTCCGTCCTCCCATTTAATTAAAACGGCAATTACCGCAGTAAGCGAGATAAAGACAATCGCCCCCAAAAAAGTGAGCAGAAGGTCGATAACCCGTTTCATGTACTGCCGGCGGATATCCAGCAACTTCTGGCGGGTTTCCAGAACAAAATATCCTCCCAGATCGGTAAGACCGGTCCAGCAATTCAAGCTGGTCAGAAAAGGAAATACAAAGAACGTTTTTTTGAAGTGACAGGAAAGACGCCCCATATAGGCGCTGTCTGCACTGGAAAGGGCCTGCAAATCTATAAGCGCATAGGGAGATTTGAAAGAGTGCGCGTAATCAGGCATACTTTCCAGCTGCAAAACGGGGAGAGAAATTGTTCTCTCGCTGTTGCCCAGCATTTTTACGCTGATTTCCCTGCTCTGGTCAGCCTCTGAGGCGCCGTTTTCATCTAAGATTACCACTCCGCACGGCTTCAGACCAAGGTTGCTGTTATAACAGAGATGGGCGACAGCTTTATTCAGCCATTCCCGCCCCCCGCACAGGATGAGCTTATTTCCCCACCAGGCATAGCGCGAAAAATAACGCTTTACCGCGCCCCGCCACACCGGCATAATCAACAGGGAAAGCAGCCAGGCAAAAAGAAGGGTAAGGCGGGAATATTCCGCACCGGACTTTAGAAAAAAGGTTATGGCAAAAATAACCAGAAACAGACTGGTAGTTGCCTGAGATAAAAGTCGCACCGCCTCCGCAGCATAGACCAGAATGGGAGGATACAGACCAAAAACTGTATAAAGGGGCACAACCAACAGCAGACAGGCAAAGAGGTTCAGATACAGCTCATAATTGATTTCCGCTCCAAGCAGACTCCGCAGCCAGATGCAAAAGGTCATTATGAGCCCCAGCATGAAATAATCTGCCAATATTGTAAAGACGGTGGTTTTTACAATGGATGCCTGCATGTTTCGCACCTGCCGCGTTTATAGTTATTTTCAGACCATAGCAATTAAGCCGGTTAAGAGCAATCGCCCAGATAATGCTGTGAATAG
>JAFQMU010000197.1 GCA_017421085.1 Desulfovibrionaceae bacterium
GCCTCATCTGGATCCATTTCAATAATTGCTCCTGCTACATCCATATCTATGAGTTTTTCATCTACTATTTGGTTTAATTCCCTATTCATAAGCAACTCCTTTATTCTCGGTTATTCCGCCAATTCTTCAAAATCCTGAGGTGAGTTCATCCAACAACTCCTTTACCGGCTTGCTAATTCAGCGGCTTATCGTAATCCGGCGAGCCGTCAGTTTTGACCCAGTAGCCTTGCCTGCAGTCAGGGTAGCCGGAACAACTGAACTTTTTGTAAGGCTTTCCTGCCTTGCTCACGCCTTCATATAATTCGAGGGGCTTGCCGCATTCAAAACCACAATCTGTGGATGGAGAAAGAAGAGTGATGGCACCCAGACATGCACAACACTTAAAAGAACTTTCTGATTCGTATAAGGAACTTCTTATTCCCCTTTCAATTTCGCAGAGAGGTAGTATAGCTGATGCTGTTTCTCTTAAAGCTGAAATTATCGAGGCGGAAAAAAGAGCTGCAGAAAACAAGGTTAAGATTTGCTTTAGGCAGGCTGACTTCTGCGCCTTATCCGCAACATTCGGGGAGAAGTTCGACATTATTATTGCAATGGATAATGCATTGCCGCATATGCTTACAGACAGTGCGCTGGGATCAGCCCTGAAGAGCATCCTCAATCAGGTGACGCCGGGCGGAATGTTTGTTGCGAGCATCCGGGACTATGACAGCCTGTTGACCGAAAAACCGCCATACTCTCCACCATATGTTCATAAAACTGATAATGGCTGGAGAATTTCATTTCAAACCTGGGTATGGAGCGGTGAACATTATAAACTTACACAGTATATCATTGATGATGAAGAAACTCTGCAAGTGAGTAAGTTTGAATGTGAATACAGAGCTGTTCGCAGAGAAGAAATGACAAGGGCGCTTCTTTCCTGCGGTTGCAGCCAGGTGGTGTGGAAGTTCCCCGATGAAACAGGTTTTTATCAGCCTATTGTGATTGCAAAGAAATAACTGGCAAGGCGTTGAAAAAAACATGTAATGCAGAGGGGAAAAACATGCCGAAGAAGCAATTACCGGAAACTCAGTAGAATTGCCAGAGTTCTTACGGCGTAATGCAAACAGATTTGCATTAATATTGCTTGATGTATTCATCAAGACTTTCGGCATTGCAATTTTTGCTCACCCAGAAAGCAGCGGCCCAGACCATGAGGGCGGCGGCCTGCGTGTCGTCAAGGCGGCGCAGCTTGGCTTCCAGAGCAGCTTTGCTGGCGCCGTGTCTGTTGTGAATGGCGGCCACATCACAGGCATCCATTACGCGAAGAATCAGATAGGAAAGCCGGGTGTTTTCCGGAAGAAGACGCACATCTTTGTGAGCCTCCACAACTGTTTTTAATTCGGGTTGGGAAAAGGTGCTTTTTACCGTGTGCAAGGCCCTGAAAAAGGTGTCTACCGCCCAAGGCAAAATGAATTCCGCTCCGGCGCTTTTGGTGCGGAAGTAATCTTTCAGCCATTTTTCCTGATCGGTGGAAATTCTTGCAGCAACCTGCGGCATGAGCAGCTCCTGAACAGCATCGAATAATGATGAAAATACACCCTTTTTTTCATATTAAGTTAAAAGACCGGATAATTCAAGATAAAATCCAGAATAACCTTAGTTGTTACAGAAATATTGAAAGTTTCAGAGCAGACTTCAGAGGCAAACCGGCCATCAGGTCGGCATCCTTTATAAAGGGAGCGTATATGTTGTTAATTTCCCGTTTTTTTACTGTCCGCACATGGCGCGCCATGCGCAATGACTGCAGTTTTTGCCTGGATGGGCAGCAAAGGTGGAGCTGCCCTCCAAATGTCTGAGCACAAAGATAATCAGGTCGGGAATTTTTTTGGATATAATTCTTGCCTTATCAGATTCATCCTGCTTATCCAACAGTTTTCGTTCCTGGTAGCGTTCTTTTTCTGCTCCTGAAAAACTGACGAATGCTGCGTCTGTAGCCTGAAAATCCAGATTGTTATTAAATGCAAATAAGTATAGCGGCAGTTGAAGACTATGCAGCTCCTCTTGCAGGTCGCTCAGAATAGTTGGGTCTTCATCGTCCTCCGGCTTCCACAGGCGCATTCGTTCCCACAGCGGATTGGCCGAATCCCAGAATTCCGGTTTGGGGATGCCGACATTTCCGGTTTTATAATCAAGCACCAGCACTTCTCCATCGCGCTTGTCAATACGGTCGGCTCTGCCTTGTAAGGTATATTGGCGATCATTCACAACAATGGATGTTTCAAATCTTATTTCCAAGGCAATAACCTGGATAGCGGAATTGTCATTTGAAATTTTCTCCAGATATTTTTCCAGGCGGAAAGGACCTGCCTCACTCAGCATAAACAGTGAATCGTAAGGAAGGGTTCCGGATATCTCATCTTCTTTAAGGCGGTCTGAAAATAATTTTCTCAGACGCCCAACGGCAGCGTTATCAAATCCGGTTATTGTTTTTCCTGAATATTCACGGAAAAATTCTTTCAACACCTTATGCACCAGCTCGCCTACCGCAGCCGGGTCATCGCCCTCGGGGGTCTGGTCATGGGGGGCAAGCCCGGCGATAACTTCGTAAAAGAACCGCAGCGGGCACTTGAGGTATATATCAAGGCTGGAGGAAGAAATATGATTTGCGCTCCAGGCGGCGACAGCCCGGTTTATTTCAGCTGTACGCTTAATGAAGGGAGCGGACAGCTTTGGCAGACTGCCTGGCTGAATTTTGATGCTGAACAGAGGCGGTTCGTTTGTTTCTATTATTTTTCCTCTTTCTTTCTCCATTTCCCAAATCAGTTCCTCGATAAAGCGGGAGCGGATTTTTTTATCATCAAGCAAACCGACCTTACCGGAGCCGGTCTGATAAAAAATATTTACATTTTCACTGCTGAAAATCAGACGGTAAAAGGTGTGGGCGACAATTTTTTCCCGCTCAAACAGAGACGGAAGCCCCAGCTCCCGGCGCAGATGGTCTGGAAGCAGCGGGTCATCGGCGGACAGACCAGGAAGAGAATCTTCCCCTGCATCAAGGATATACAGGTTTTTAAATGAGAGCAGACGGCTTTCAAGCATCCCGATAATCTGTATGCCTTCAAGGGGGGATGCCTCAAAAGGAACTCTTTCCCCTTCCAGGCAGGTTCGCAGTATGGCAAACAGGGGCCTTTTGCCCAGCAGCGCATTTTGGGCAAACATCACGGTTTCACTCATGGCCGGTATGGTGGAGCGCTTGAGCCTGAACAGATATTCCCGGTCAAGCAGAAACCTGTCCCACAACTTTTCACCGGATTTTATCAGAAAGTCGCAAAGTTCAGAAAGCAGGCTGCAAAGTTCAGGCAGGGTATTCAATTGCTCCCAGCCGCCGATGAGCAGGTTGAATGCCTGCTCAAGCAGTTCCCGACAGGTCTTCAGGGAGTTTGAGTTGCTTTCTCCGGCAAGTTCCGGGCTGAGGGAAAACTGATTTTCTTCTTCCTCCAGCAGGGCGTGAATTGCCAGCTCCGCAATCGACTTGAGCTCAGGCAGAGAAATATATGGATGTTTTTCAATAATCCGGGCTTCGATTCCAGCTATGGCTCTGCGCAAAGCGCTGACGTCTCCGAGCATGCGCAGGTATGGTTGATGCAGGAGGCGGAGCATATCCCGCCAGTGATAACGCAGGCCGCTATCCGGCGTTTCTTCATGGGAGGGGATGGCGTTTTCCTGGAGCAGCAGCGCGCTTTCCAGCAGAGAGGCCAGCGGGCTGCGGCCCAGAGGATAGCCCATGGAGATATTCATGGGTTTGTCTGAAAGGCCGTGCAGAGTGGGGAGCAGCAGTTCCGATTTAGGCAGAACTACGGCAGTTCCTTCTGTCTGTTCGGTTTTAATCAGGCTGCTCAGCTCATATATCTGCGAATGCAGGTCGGCGCCCTCATAAATTTTTAAATTCGGCCTGAGCCGGGGCGGCTGCTCAGCGTTCTGAGCCGGGATGCTGTCAGCCCGCCATCTGTGCAGCCATTTCTCATGTTCACGGGCAGCCCAGTGCAGTTTTTTAGGATCTGAACACAGGTTCGGGTCTGTGTGCAGACAGATTTCCGCGCCTTCCTGCTTCCACAGATAATGAAACAGGGCTTCTTCCGGCGGAGAGAGCAGGTGAAATCCGGCAATGACAACATCAGCTTCAGCCAGGAACTCAAAAGGCGATGTCTGCGTGTTTTCGGCCGTTTTGCAGGTGCGTGCCAGGCGGGCTCCTGTCTGGGCGGGCGTGGTCAGTTCGTTTTCTTCCAGAAGTTTCAG
The DNA here is from genome assembly GCA_017421085.1 of Desulfovibrionaceae bacterium. Classification (GTDB taxonomy): domain Bacteria; phylum Desulfobacterota; class Desulfovibrionia; order Desulfovibrionales; family Desulfovibrionaceae; genus RGIG1962. The sequence goes on from JAFQMU010000197.1 coordinate 4,279, forward strand.
GTAGCGCTGATAAATTTCAGAAATTCCACCCAGCAGCAGGGCGGCAAACGGTTCAAGCTCTGTTTCAGGATAGATGAGATTTGAAGGAGTTTTCTCTGCACTGATAAAATCTTCCATCAGTGCGTTGAGGCGTTTGCCCCAGGGGATGAATAACTCCAGGCTGTCGAGCGGGAAGTTCAGTTTTTTGGTCAGTCCGCGCTCTTCAGCAAATACGCTTTGCACCGCCTGATGGAGCAGCATGATGCTGTCGAGCTGCCCGGCAGGTTTCAGCAGCGGTCCTGGCATGTAAAGCTGCAGTCTGGCGAAAAATTCCTGCAGAGAATAGCAGCGCGGCATTATTCCGGGCCCCGGGCGCAGATCGGCTGTTTTTTTATGCAGAAAACGGGCTGGACGGGCATTAGGAAACACTATTATTGTCCTGGCCGGGTTCGGCATGTTCAGCGTAAACCGGGCGAGCGGTTCGATAAAATCCTGATGCCAGGAAAAAATATTGAATGGCTTTGAGTTCATCAGATTTGCACCAGTTTTTGAGCGTCGAGGTAAGCCAGTACGCCGTTTACATTTTTATTTCCGGCCTTCAGCAAAATATCCATGTAGCGGCGCACCTGCCGGTCATGCTCCGGGGAGGGGAATTCAGCGGGAATACCGGTTTTAAAATCCACTACTGTAATCTGGCTGTCTGAATACACCAGCAGATCACAGCGCAGATTATTCCCAGTTTCATCAATGATTACCTGCTCAGCAATGCCGTTTTTCAACCACTGCCGGGCCTGAGGGAGGGAGGCGAACCAGGCGAGCGCGCGCAGAGCGCTTTCTTCTTCCCCGGCAAGTTTTGCCCTGGGCAGGTCGGTATGGCTGAGCGCATGGTTAAAAGCGCGCCGCGCCGCATCCTGAGGAGAAATATCGAAGTTTAGATATTGGACGCACTGGTGAATAAATGTGCCTCTGGCTGCAGCATCAAAAACAGGTGCAGCCGGGTTGTTTCTGAATATTTTCAGATGGGGCAGCCACGCCATGGGAGAAGGACTGGGTTTTGCGAGAGCATTGTTTTGCTCGACAAAACCGGGTCTTTGCCCGCAGTCATTTTCGGAATGCAGGGCGGCATCCGCATTACTTTCCGGTATTTGCATCTCGCTGTCGTTGCATACGGGGGTTGGAGCTTCTCCCACCCGGTGTTCATCTCCATCGTGACTGAGGGGAAAGTTTTCCAGCAGCATGGCCAGCAAACTGTCATTTCGCTGTTTTTCAGTATTCCGTCCTGGTTTTACTGTAAGCGGATCAAATATATACAACTCTTCGACCGCTCTGGTCCAGGCCACGTAGATCACGTTGACCGCTTCAACTGTCTGTCGGGCCAGGTCTTCATAGTAGGGGAGGCCCAGTTCTTTTTTCAGATTTACCTGCAACCGCATCCCGTTCATATCCATTTCGATGATATTGGAATGCCTGCCCCCTCCTTTGGGCGTATTTGTTCCGAAAGGCAGGATAACCACAGGAAATTGCAACCCCTTGGCTTTATGTATGGTCATTATTCTTATAGCGTCCACCGAGTCGGTCATAGGCAGCTTTTCTTCGTGGCCGTTTTCATTCCACCACTCCAGAAAGGCGGGAAGAGAGCTCAAGCCTTCCTGCTCGGCGAGGTGCAAAATTTCTTTGAAGCGGAGCAGAAA
>JAFQMU010000198.1 GCA_017421085.1 Desulfovibrionaceae bacterium
GGGGGGGGGGGGGGGGGGTAACCCCGTCCCCCAGGTCGCTGTTGCTAAAAAAGCTTATTTCAGATAAAGAATCTGCATCGGGCACGATATACCTGAGTAATGACTCCCACCAGGCTGCCGGCGTCTGTTCCTGTTTCCGGTTTGAATCCGGATGACTCAACAAGGAGATGTGACACCATGAGTAAGGTATTTTCTGCCCTGATGCGTTTAAAATCTTCAGACTCAGCATTCGAGAACTCCCCCCTATCAAAAAAGGATTACGTTTCGCAAATCAGCCCGCTGTCGGGAGGTGCAGTATGAACCAGCGCCCGACTCCGCCCAAGGCAACCAAATTTACCTATGCAGTGCTTCTGCTCGCCTGCATGATGTGGGCAAGCGGAGGCACTTTCAGCAAAATAGCCCTGCAAAACTACTCACCGGAATTTATGATTTTCTTTCGCGTGGCCATTGCAGCGGCGCTTCTCACTCCTCTGGTGCTGATTAAACTGTGGCCCATAAAAATTTACAGCCGAAAAGACCTTTTCTGGATTATTGTTCTGCTCTTTTTCGATCCCATAGGCTTCACAGCCTTTGAAACTGTAGGAATGCAATTTACTTCGGCATCTCAGGCCGGTATGATCTGGGCAACAGGGCCAATTATCAATACGATTGCCGCCCTTATCGTTTTGAGAGAAAAAACCAGTTGGCAGGTGCTGGCCTGTTTCCTCGCAGCAGCCTGTGGTGTAATTTTACTCACTACTACCGGCGGAGAGTCAGACTACGCCCCCAACCCGTTGGTGGGCAATTTGCTGGTGCTGATGACACTGCTTTGCGCCGCTGCCTTCAAGCTGATTGTCCGTTTTCTGGGGGGGAGGTACAACCCGCTGTTTCTGGTATGGGTGCAGTGCCTGGGAGCTTCTCTGTTTATGCTTCCTTTGTTCCCCATGGGTTATATTCCTCTGCCGGACGAAGTCAGCCTGGTTCCCACCCTTGCCTTGGTTTACCTGGGGGTAGGGCTGACCATGGGAGCACAGTGTCTTTCTTGCTACACAACCGCCCGTCTGCCGATTGCCCGCTCTGCTGCCTTTGCTAATTTGATTCCTATTTTCGGCCTGTCATACGGCATAATTTTGCTTGGCGAAACTCTTCTTCCAATCCAGTGGGGAGCCTGCGCCCTTATTCTGGCGGCAGTACTGGCGAGCCAGTATTTCCAGGCGGACTGCTTCAAGCAGAAACGAATGAAAAGAAAAGCTCAAAAAAACACGGTCTGAGCGTACAGCAGCCCGCTTTACATTAAAAAGCGGGCTGCTTCCATAAAGAAAGAATAAAGGCGCTGCAATACTTTTATCAGATTTATCCTTAACTCCCCGTATAAAACTGCATTCAAGCTTGGATTCCATGGCAAATTGGTTTATTGTAAATACACGGCTGCAACGCCCCTGAACGCAATTTGCATATCTACCGTTTTTGCGTTCTCACCCGAATAACCTCAAGTTTTAAAATGAGATAAAATTATGATTATAGTCACTGGCGGCGCAGGTTTCATTGGCAGCGCTGTGGTTTGGGAGCTTAACCGCTGCGGCGTAACCGACATCTTGATTGTCGACAGGCTGGGCAACGAACAGAAATGGAAAAATCTGGTCAATCTGTCTTTCAGCAACTTCATGGATCGAGGTCACTTTCTTGAGATGCTGCGCCGCGACAGCCTGCCCCAGCGCCCCAGCGCAATCATCCATATGGGGGCCTGTTCAAGCACCACGGAAACCGATGCCGACTTCCTGATTCAAAACAACCTGCATTACAGCCAGGAAGTTTGCAAATATGCAGTAAAGGCCGGCATCAGGATGATTCACGCCTCCAGCGCCGCCACTTACGGCAACGGCAGTCAGGGCTTTTCAGACGATCTCGCACTGCTGCCTGCCCTGCGCCCTCTGAACATGTACGGCTACTCGAAACATCTGTTCGATCTGTGGGCGCTGCGCGAACGCATGGAGCCCCGCATCGCAGCCCTTAAATTTTTCAATGTATACGGCCCCAACGAATATCATAAAAACAACATGCGCAGCATGGTCTGCAAAGCCTATTCTGAAATAGAAAGCAGCGGACGCATCCGCCTGTTCAAGTCCAACAGCGCTGAATATGCCGACGGCGGTCAGATGCGCGACTTCATTTATGTAAAAGACTGCGCCCGCACCATCTGCTGGCTGCTGGACAAACCGGAAATTTGCGGAATATTCAATCTGGGAACAGGCAGGGCCCGCTCCTGGAATGACCTGGCGGGCGCAGTGTTCAGTTCAATGCAGCTGCCTGTGCATATTGATTATGTTGATATGCCGGCAAACCTGAGCAGGCAGTACCAGAACTTTACAGAAGCGAAAATGAGCAAGCTCATTGAGCATGGGCTTGATATGGGCAGTTTTCACAGCCTTGAGGAGGGAGTTGCCGACTATGTGCAAAACTATCTGATGCACCCGGACAACCCGTATCTCGGCAACAACCCGGAGACAGGGCTTTAATCAATGCCCGGCCTTTTAATTCAGCCCCGTCTGCCCTGGCTGGCCCCGCTGGCCGGTTACTCCAATCTGCCGTTTCGTCTGCTCTGCCGCCGTCTCGGGGCGGCGGTCGCCTGCACGGAAATGGTCAGCGCCAAGGGAATTTATTATTCCCTTTACCCGGACGGCAACCGGAAACGCCCTGTCCGTCTGCCGGAACTGAACAAAATCAATGATCAAAAGGGCAAGGGCACCTGGACGCTTCTGGCCAGCCCGGAAAAAGACTCTCCCCTGGTAGTTCAGCTTTTCGGGGCCGAAGCCGATATTGTGCAAATTGCAGCTGAGAGTATACTTGAACTGTTTGCAGACAGAAAAGTTTACTTTGATCTGAACATGGGCTGCTCTGTTCCCAAAGTGGTGAAAACCGGCTCAGGCGCCGCCATGCTTTCAAATCCGCACAATGCGCTGAAGGTCGCCCGCGCCCTGATTGCCGCCGCAGGAGCGGGCAGGGCGGGCTTTAAACTGCGTCTGGGCTGGCTGAACGGCGAAAACATCTATCTTGAACTGGCCAGAGAACTGGAGGCTGCGGGGGCCGCCTGGATTACTCTGCACCCGCGCTACGGCAGGCAGGCGTTTACCGGAAAGGCCGACTGGTCAAAAACAGCCCTTCTTAAGCAGAATCTCAGTATTCCGGTTCTGGCCAGCGGCGATTTGCTGTCCGCCTCAGCCGCCGTGGAATGCCTGGAGCAAAGCGGGGCGGACGCTGTCATGTTTGCCCGGGGCGCCATGAACAATCCGTTTATTTTCAGAGAATTTGGACAGATGCTCCGAGGAGAAAAGCCTTCCCCCCCCAATGCGAAGGAGCTTGCAGCAATAATAAATCTTCACGCCCGGCTCGCCCGGAGCTGGCTTGATGAAGGTTACGCGCTCAGTCAGATGCGCGGCTTCATTCCCCGCTATGTACACAATTTCCCCGGTGTGCGGGCCTTGCGTCAGCAGCTCACCGCATGCCGTAGCTGGGCGCAGCTTGATGAAATTATCGCAACATTTATTCAAGGCAAAGAACTTTCGGGAGAACAGATATGGAAGTAATTCAGGCCAAAACCGCCGGATTCTGCATGGGCGTAAGTCTGGCCCTGAAAAAACTGGATGATGAGCTGAAAAAAGACGGACAACAGGGAAGAATAGTCACCCTGGGCTCAATTATCCACAACCCTCAGGTTATTAAAAATTACGCCCGGCAGGGGGTAATTCAGGCGTCAGACATCAACGAACTGCTCCCCGGAGATCGTGTGCTGATCAGAGCGCACGGCATTCCCCGCGACAAAGAGGAGAGACTGCGGGAACTGGGGGTCACAGTTATCGATGCGACCTGCCCCAAGGTAAAACGGGCCCAGCTCGGAATCTCCGAAATGTATGAATCAGGGCAGACTCTGCTTCTGTTCGGCGAGGCCGACCACCCCGAAGTGCGCGGCCTGCTCAGCTATGCCGGGCCTGGTTCCCTGGTTTTCGGCAATCTGGAAGAGTTCAGCCTTCTCAACCTTTCGCCTGCAACCACCTTTTTTCTGGCAGCCCAGACCACACAGGATATTGAGCAGTACAACAGAATAATTGTATACGCCGAAAAAAAACTTGGCTATAAGCCTGTGGCCCTGAATACGGTTTGCAGCGCAACCCGCAAAAGAATGCAGGGCGCCCTGAAGCTCGCTGAGGAAACAGATATAATGGTGGTAATCGGCGGTTACAACAGCGGCAACACCAGACGTCTGGCCGAGGCAGTGAAAGCCGCAGGCAAACGGGCGCTGCATGTGGAAACACCGGAAGAAATTGACCCGGCAGTCTTCAGACCGGGCGACAAAGTGGGCCTGACGGCAGGGGCATCCACCCCGAAATTTTTGATTGATGCAGTCTTTACTCACTTGCGAAAACTTTAATTAACCTTTACATAAACTAAAATGCTGGTATTCTAGCAGTAACTGAAGGCGGGGCTTACAGGACTTCCCCCATTTAAAAATACCCCAACGGAACGCCCGGGAGACGGAAATGAGACATAACGACATACTTCTGGAAGCAGGAACAAACGAAGTTGAAATCGTGGAATTTTACCTCGACGAAACTGATGGCGCAACTTCAGAGGACTACCGGGGATACTATGCCGTTAACGTCGCAAAGGTATTGGAAATTATCCAGATGCCGAAAGTAACCGAGCTGCCGGAGGTGCACCACCCTTCTGTGCTGGGGGCGTTCAACCTGCGCAATCAGATTATTCCTCTGGTTGACCTGAGCTGCTGGCTCGACAAACCTTTCCACAAAGACACCACCCCCAAGGTAATTGTAACCGAATTCAACAATGTGACCACTGCTTTCATGGTATCCGGGGTAAACCGCATCCACCGCATCAGCTGGGAAGAAGTTGAGCCGCCAACCCCTTACATGGCCTCTCTGAGTAAAGATTCCATAAACGGGGTGGTAAAGCTCGAAGGGCGGATTATTTTCCTGCTTGATCTGGAAAAAATTGTAGCCGACCTCAACCCGCAGCTTGGCCTTAAACTCGACTCTGCTGTAGACTGGAGCGGAAATCCAAGCTATCGCGCCCTGGTTGCCGATGACTCCACCCTGATCAGGGGAATGATTAAAGATCAGCTGGAACTGGCCAACTTTGTGGTGGAAGTTCATAATAACGGACGTCAGGCCTGGGAGCGTCTGCTCGACCTCAAACAAAAAGCCGAAGAAGAAGGCAAGACAATCCATGACTATGTGCAGATTGTCATTTCTGATATTGAAATGCCCAGCATGGACGGGCACAACCTGACCAAGCGCATCAAGGAAGACAGTCAGCTCAAATTCCTGCCGGTAATGCTGTTTTCATCGCTGATTACCGACAGGCTCAGACACAAGGGCGATTCCGTAGGGGCAGACGAGCAGGTTTCCAAACCGGAAATCACCACTGTGGCCAGACGGGCCATGGACCTGATTGAAAAAAGCCTGAAAGACCCTTCTCAACTGAATACGCCGAAAACCTTTTCATAGGGAGTATGAGGCCAGGACAGCGAAAATAAATCCATGAATTTTGCAGCTGCATCACTTATGCAGCTGCAAAATTTTCTGATACTGAAGAAATCAAATTTACTGCCAGACAAGGCTGCACCCCTTAAGTCTGCCGCTTGTTCGGCTGACATTCAGCGGGTGTGATGTCTGAATTTTTGGAGAATTTTGATGAGTGAAAAAGCTTTGCTTGCCCCGGAAGAAGTAGACCGCCAGATTGAACTGATCAGACGCGGCGCAGCCGAACTGATCGATGAGAAGGAGCTGCGCAAAAAAATAGCCCGCGGCAAGCCCCTGCGCGTGAAAGTAGGCTTTGACCCCACCGCCCCCGACCTGCATCTCGGGCATACTGTGGTGATTCACAAGATGCGCCACTTTCAGGAACTCGGACACCAGATTATTTTTCTGATAGGCGATTTCACCGGGATGATCGGCGACCCCACCGGGCGCTCAGAAACCCGCCCTGCCCTCACTCATGAGCAGGTAATGGAAAATGCGGAAACTTACAAAAAACAGGTCTTCAAAATTCTTGACCCCGCAAAAACCGAAGTCGCCTTCAATTCATCCTGGATGAACAAACTGGATGCTCAGGGCTTTATCCGTCTGGCCTCCCAGTATACAGTGGCCCGGATGCTGGAGCGCGATGACTTTCAACGCCGCTATGAAAGCGAACAGCCCATTGCCATTCACGAATTCCTCTACCCCCTGGTTCAGGGTTATGACTCAGTGCAGCTGCAATGCGACATCGAGCTCGGTGGCACTGACCAGAAGTTTAACCTGCTTGTCGGGCGTTCACTGCAATCAAGTTATGGGCTCGAACCGCAGTGCATAATGACCATGCCCCTGCTGGAAGGCACTGACGGCGTACGGAAAATGTCAAAGTCCTACGGCAACTATATCGGAATTGACGAAGCCCCCAAAGAAATTTTCGGCAAGGTCATGTCCATTTCAGATGAACTGATGTGGCGCTATTATGAGCTGCTGTCCACCCTGAGCCTTGCAGAAATAGCCGATTTACGCCAGGCGGTGGAAACCGGGCAGACACACCCCAAGGCAGCCAAAGAGGCCCTGGCTCACGAAATGGTAGCCCTTTACCACGGCAAACCCCAGGCTGATCAGGCACAGGCCGAATTCAACGCCGTATTTGCCGCAGGCGGGGTGCCGGAAGAAATGCCGGAATATGCATGTGCATTCGGAGAAGAAAGCCTGCCCCCCGCATGTCTGGAAGCGGCCGGCCTGGTGGATTCTCGCGGTGAAGCCCGCCGCCTGATTAAGCAGGGAGCCTTAAGTGTAAACGGAGAACGCTGGCCGGATGCAGCTCAGCCGCTGCCGGAAGGAGAGCATATAATCAAGCTCGGCAAAAAACGTTTTGCCAGAATAATTGTGCGCCAGTAAGCAGGAACTGCCTGCTGTCCACTACAACGTTCAACCGGAAAAAACGGCGCTCAACAGATGTCGGAGCAGTTCGACCCTGAGCTGCTCCGGCAGTCGCAACAGCAGGTGGGCGATGTCTGAAAACAAGACCGTTTACAGCCGAGCCGCCCTGCCACAAACCGGATGACTGCGGATTTGAAAATGCTTTGTATTCTGTTTGGCCTGTTCTGTTCCGACTTCAAGGCGGAATCTCTGCAATTCTCTCCTCTGCATGGTGAACGCTGGCTGATATTGAAAGAGGGAGAAGGCTACCGGGCTCTGGAAATTGACTGGAACGGAGCCCAGCTGGGAGAAATTCAAGTTCTTATCGAAGAAGATTTGCTGGAATGCTGTGTTCCAGACCTTGATTTTTATGCCGAAAACCTTGCCGGTCCGCTTAAGAATCTGGCAGTCTGTCTGCTGCAAGGGCATGAACCCCCTTCCGAGCTCCAGCCGCTTTTGAACGCCCTGTTATCGCTGACCCGAAGCAGCAGTCCGGATACGCTTAACCCCTCCCCCCAGGCAGCTCAGCTTATCGGAAAAATGCTCAAACAATTTTTAAGCGCTTCCCCGGAGCGCCGGTTTGTCGCCACTCTGACAGAAGCAGCCATCGGGCACCGCAAAAATCAAAATCATGATCAGGCTATTTTTTATTACCTGAAGGCAATGGATTTTGGAGGGGAAAATCCGGGCATTCTGTTTAACCTGGCCAGAGTATACCACGAAATCGGCGCTGATGAGAGGGCAATATCCACCCTGAAGCAGGCGCTGGTTCTTAACCCGGAAATGAAAATGGCCCGTCAGTTTCTCAAGTTTTTAACTTCATAGCCAGATTGGAACCGAAAATATGATCCCTGAGCGCAGAAAATCGCTTCGTATTCCGCTTGACAGCATATACTTTTTGGAAATCGGCTTTACCCC
>JAFQMU010000199.1 GCA_017421085.1 Desulfovibrionaceae bacterium
ATGGCGACGGAAGGATAAGGGTTCCCGAATTGCTTGCAGCTGTAGAATGGGCCTGCGCCCGTTTAAAAGACCCGGCTTCAATGATTGAGTCCCCGGCAGTTCTGCCCCTGGCAGCGATTGACGATGCCTCCCCGGAAGGCGTCAGAATCAGGCAGACTGCTCAGGCTGTTCTGGCCAGTCTGGACAAGGCGGAGGCCTCTGAAATCGGACTGGACGACATGCAGGCGGTGGCTGGCGGGGCTGCGGGGAGCGAATTCAACGGCGATGGAGTTCTGCCTCCGCTTTCTGCTTTTGCGCCTGAGGTGCGTCGTTTTATTCAGGCTGCGCTGGAAGTGATTGGCGGCGTCAAAGACGGCAGCGGAGAGGCTGGAATCAACATTTCCATTGCCGAAGCTTTTGTCCAGGCCGCAAAGGATTGGCGGCAGTGGGAAAAAAACGTAAGCAATGCGGAAGCTCCCCTGGGCAGGGAAACTCACCGCGCCTGGGTACTGATGCAGGAGCTCAAGCCTAAGCTGGACGATTATTTTCTGCGTTGCGAGCTGGCTTCATATGCCCCTCAGTCAACCGCCGCTCTGAACCCGGCTCAGGAAATGTTTGTGCAGCAGGATAATGCAGCTTTACTGAGCGCAGACCTGAAAGACTTTCCGCTTTCGCTGGTGGAGGCCAACCGTCCGCTTAATCTGGAAGAAGGTCTCAATCCGGCCTGGCGACCGGCGGTTGAAGAATTTTTTCAGCTCGTTGCAGCTTATCTTGACCGTCCCGCCCGACTTACCCGCAACAACTGGCTGAGCATTCAGAAGGCTTTTGAGGGCTATGCCGGGGTCTATGCCCAGAAGCCGTCTCTGCCTGCAGTTGATGTTGAATTTCCTCCGCAAAGCGGGCTTGATACTCAGGATGCTGAGTTTCTGGACTATGTGCTCAGCAGTGATGTGCCCAACCGGTTTAAGGAGCTGGCAGAAAAGGATGCCGGGTTCCCGGCTGCGGCCGCAGATATTGCTGATTTGGAACGCCTGATCCGCTATCACCGACAGCTGCACCGGCTTTTGCTCAATTTTGTCAGCCTGCGCGAATTTTATGCACAGGGGCATAAGGCCGCCTTTCAGGCGGGCACTTTATATATTGACGGCAAAAGCTGCCTGCTGTGCGTACCGGTAAGCGACATCAACACGCATTCCGCACTCGCGGCCCACAGCGAGCTGTTTCTGCTTTATCTGAAGTGTACCCGCAAGGCCGCAGCCGGGAGCAAGGAGCCGGAAGGGGAGCGCATGATAGCCGCGGCCATTACCGGCGGGGGGTCTGAGCTGCTGATGGAAGGGCGAAACGGGGTGTTCATCGATAATCAGGGCTTTGACTGGGACGCCCGGGTAGTAAAGGTGATAAGCAAACCTGTCAGCCTGTGGGATGCGGTATGGGAGCCATACCGCAAGATGGCGGCCATGGTCAGTGAGCAGATTAATAAACTTGCCGCTTCAAAACAGCAAAATGTGCTTGCGCAGACTCAGAAAAATATCGCCGCTACCGTCGAGACGCCTGCTGCCCCCGCTGCAACCGCCGCCGCACCCAAGTTTGATATTGCCCGCAGCGCCGGTATCTTTGCAGCCATCGGGTTGGCCCTGGGAGCGCTGGGAACGGCCCTCGCCAGCATTGCCCGGGCCGTCTTTGCCTTGCAGTGGTGGCAATTCCCGCTGGTAATCATCGGCATATTCCTGGTCATCTCAGGCCCGTCTGTGGTCATCGCCTGGTTTAAACTGCGGGCGAGAACCCTGGGGCCGCTGCTTGAGGCGTCGGGATGGGCAACAAACAATCGGCTTCCCATCAATATTTCCCTGGCGGGGGAACTCACCTTTAGCGCGAAGCTTCCAAGCAATGCTCAGCGTTCATTTAAAGATCCTCTGCATAAACCGCGGCGCTGGCCTGTATGGGCGCTGATTGTTTCTTTGCTGGCAAGCTGCATTATCGGCTGCCTGCTGTTTTATAAGAGTCAGGATGCTGACCCCGCAGGCGTCAATGCAACAAGTGCGGTGCAGACGGAAATCGTTGAGGAGGACGGGGGCGCAGCATCCGGCAATTAGAAGTTGCCAATAAATAAATTTACAAGTGGTAGACAGGAGGCAGTGTTTCGCCATGAAAAACTACTCATCTCACAGGTGATTGAGTGATTTCCTGATAAGCTGTCATGGAGCCTGTAATGGCAACGCAATCTGACAAGCCAGAATATCATGTTTTTGATAGCGATTGGAAAGTTTGTCGGCGTTCGATGTATCGGCGCGTTGCAGCCAATAAAAGAGTCGCTTATTAGACGAAGGCTTTGCCCTGCGGCTGTCTTTAAATAAGATGACTTAAAATTATTTGTCAGCAAAGCTTAGAAAGGGGGTTACCGTTTTAACGATAACCCCCGTATTTTCACTGGAGCCGACAAAGAGATTTGAACTCTTGGCCTGCTGATTACGAATCAGCTGCTCTACCAACTGAGCTATGTCGGCATATTTATCTGCCCGTTCCCACAACCTGTTGCCCGGCATGGCAGGCAACCTGATGGATACTCCGCATTACTTAAGGAATTTATCCGCTCAAGTCAAGGGTTGCTGCACAGGGAAAATATATCGCAGGAAAATCAAATTATTGCTTGACATCAAGCCGTTCATAGCTTAAAAGGCAAATCTGTTGAGCGGGAGTAACTCAGCGGTAGAGTGCAACCTTGCCAAGGTTGAAGTCGCGGGTTCAAATCCCGTCTCCCGCTCCAAAATTGCAGTCAAGGCGGCATAGCCAAGTGGTAAGGCAGAGGTCTGCAAAACCTTTACTCTCCAGTTCGAATCTGGATGCCGCCTCCAAAATATTACAGGACGCAAGTCCGCCGCTGCGGGAGTAACTCAGCGGTAGAGTGCAACCTTGCCAAGGTTGAAGTCGCGGGTTCAAATCCCGTCTCCCGCTCCAAATTTCAGGGTTGTTTCTGAGTTCAGAAACAACCCTTTTCTTATACCTGCCTTTTCTTCAAATACCACGCGCAGTCTGAACGCGTCCGGAGACGTAAGCCGTTATTGACGCCCTTGACAAGCAGGAGCTTGAAAGCATTATCAGGGGCCTTTTGAAATAAAACTGAATCTGAAAAGCAGCCCCTGCAATTGCGGTCCCCAAAAAACAGGCAAAGTAGTACAAGGCCTCAAACCCCGTATCAGATAATGAAACGCTTTTTCATCCGTCGATGCGCCTGGCAAAAAAATCGTTTCAATAATTAAAATCTGAAGCGGAGATGACTCCTGCTCCGCCAGAAACAAAAAAGGCAAAGGAAAAGACGCTGTGAACAAGCTTGAAACCATTCTTCAGCGCAACCATAATTAACTTGAAAAGCAGATTATGAAATATCTGAGCGTTTCTGAACAGACCAGGGCGATTCGTTGAATCGCCCTGGTGTATGCAGACGGCATCATCCTGCTGTGAATGATCCGGCCTCAAGTTGTTTTTTATGCAGCGTCAAATTACCTGCTTGCGGTAAGTGTCTTTTACCCGGATTTTTCCGTTTTCAAATTCAAACAGGTCTACCCCGTAGGCAGCGCTCTTCTGGGAGCCGTCGGCGCTGGTGCCGGTGAACAGCCACTCGGTGGCGCCGCGGTCGCCTGATACAAAGTGGCGGGGGTTATTCCATTTTGCATCGGGAAATTTCTGCCATACAGCTTCAAAGGCGGCCCGCACCGCTTCCGGGCCGTGATATTCAGCGCCCCGTTCACCCGATCCTGCAGCCGCATAAAACACGCAGTTATCGGGGGTCATGCACTCCATCAAGACATCCGCATCGTGTGCATTCCAGCCGGCTGCAAACTTTTCCAGCAACTCCAGTTTTTCCGAATCCGTCATTTTCTGTCTCCTGTGGGTTTTGCGCACTTACGCCGCATTTTCATAAGTGTTGATTAAAAAAGCAATGGCCCAGGCCGTTAA
>JAFQMU010000200.1 GCA_017421085.1 Desulfovibrionaceae bacterium
CAGACAGTGTCATATACAGTCATCAGCCCGGCCTGACTGTAAAACGGACGAATCAGACTGTTCCATATATCCGGCCAGCGGCGGCTGAAAAGCAGATAAAGGGGCGGTCTGCTTTTTATGGGGGCATAACTGCCGGAAACGGTTTCCGCTACCCAGTTTTCCAGTTCTTCCCTGTTTGGGCCGCCCAGTTCTTTTGCGGTTTTTCCAAACAGCTCCTGACCGCAGAGAAATTCAAAAAACGCCTGATTGTCCATGGGGCGGTTAAGCCAGCGCAAAAATGCGAGAGTTTGCCCGATCACGGGATGATTGGCAATGCGCAGGCTGTTTTCGGTAATTACCGGGATATTCCAGCCGGTGAGCCAGTCGGCCAGCTTGAAGGCCTGTTCATTGCTGCGCACCAGAATGGCGATGTCGTGATAAGCGCGTCGGCGCCGATGCAGGCTTTCCAGCAGGCTGCCGAGGTGGTTGGCCGTTCTTTCTTCAAGGGCGCTGGAGTATGAGGGGGAGGAAGCCTCCTGTTTTTCCGCCTCCAGACGCACGATGCTTACAAGCCCAGGCGTCCATGCTCCGGAAACTTTTTTTTGCGGTGGGAGCTGCTGTTCAGCTCCGGCATAGTTTGAGGCAAGATTCTCTGCGGCTGCATCGATAATTTCTTTTGGCGCATCCTGCGGCATCAGATTTGCGATGATGGCCCGGCAAACCGGCTTTCTGCCCAGACGCTTGAACACCTCATTATTATGGTTGACCACCATTTCGGCGCTGCGCCAGTTAAAAGGCAGGGTGTCGTTGTTTTTATTTTCATCCTCAACCAGTCTGCACAGGGAAGGCTCCTCTAGCAGATTGTTGAACAGGCTTACATCGCCTCCGCGCCAGCCGTAAATAGCCTGTTTTGAGTCTCCCACGCAGGTCAGGCTGCCTCCATTGCTTAGAGACTCGGCAGCCATAGAGAGCAGGGCGCTCCACTGTTCCCGGTCTGTATCCTGAAATTCATCAATCAGGATGTGGCGGATCCTGGCGCTCAGGCGGCAAAACAGTTCCAGGCTGCCGTTGCCGTCTTCAGCAGAAAGCAGTTGAGCTGCCTTGCCGTAAATGACCGACTTGGGCAGGCAGCCCTGGGTTTTGAACTGCTGTTGGGCGCATTCGCTCAGCCGCGAAGCAAGTTTGCTTATGGACGCATTGTGCAGGGCATTGCGCAGAACCGGCAGATCAGCGGCAGCCTGGATGTAGGCGTGGCGAAAACGGCGGTAGGTAAGACAGGCCGCCTCAGAGGGCGCGGGGCTGTCTTTCAGGCAGCAGTCCGCAAGCAGAACGTTTTGGAGAACTTTATAAATTTTCAAATTATCTTTATAAGAATTAAGCTGCCCGCTTACGGTGATTGCATCCCAAAGGTATTTTTTTGTTCCCAGCCTCTCTGTTTCAATTAAGCTGCTAAGTTCCCCGGCCAGGCTCCTGAGCTTTGAGTGAATGTCCGCAATCGCGTTTTGAATGTCCTCTGCATCGACCGGTTTGTTTTCTACCCCCGGAATATCCCGTTTAAGATTGTGCTCGCACAGGTTTTTCAGTTGCTCCCGCAGTTTCATCACCGGCATGAAGGCAGTGGCATTGGTATGCTGAAGGATATATCTGCAGCTTTGTTTAAGCAGTTCATTCAGTTCAGGATCGCCGGAGAGCGCTTCCTGAAGCAGGCGGTCGTAGGCCGGAATCAGGTAGTCATCCTTGTTGAGCAGCAGATTGAAGTCTGGGCTCATGCCCAGCTCCAGAGAAGCAAGGCGCACTGCCAGAGTGAGCAGGCTGTCGATTGTGCGGATGTTCAGGGCGCTGTAGTGGCGCAGAATAAGCTCAAGCCAGCGCTGGGCTTCGCTGCCGAATGGACGCGGCAGGGGAGAGTCAGGCCGGATGCTTGTTTTATTGAGAGCGCGCTCTTTCAGTGCCTTGATAATCCGCGTTTTCATTTCAGCGGCGGCTTTGTTGGTGAAGGTAATGGCGAGAATTTCCTGCCATGAATAGGGAGAGGGGGCGGACAAATTTTTTGGATTACGGCCGAAATGAGGCTGCTCATCAGAGGGCTCGAGAGCCATGGCCAGCAATTTGAGAAAGTGTTCAGTGAGAATGTGGGTTTTGCCTGCACCTGCCGAAGCCATAATCCTGTTCAGATTATATTTGTGCAACTCAAGCCCGGCGCTTTGCTGTTCAGTCAAAATTAACCTCTGATTGAATCAAACCCGGTTTTACAGATAACCGGGGATAAACGTCCTGATGTGTGGATGGGGTGGCTGCGTGCAGACCTTTTTTTGAAAATAAGATGATGTATAGCAATATGGTTTAAAGCTGTAAAGCAGTTTAGATATTCAATTTACAAAAATTGAGATTATTAATCGTCATCCATACGCTGGGTTGCTCGCCCGCAAGGGGGGAAGGCGTTAGCTTTTTTTCTTGCGTTTTGCCATTCTTCGTCCTAAAGTTATCAGAGTATTTTATATGTGTTTATTGCTGGAGTTTCATATGCCTTTGCAAAAGCGGTTTCATGAGTCTGAAGAAGACACCAAGCATCGCCGCATTACTCCGGCCATCTCTGTCTGACCAGCTCAGAGCCTCGCTTTTGCAGGAAGCTGTTCAGGGCAAACTTGTCCCTCAGCTGGATGAAGAACCCGCTGTGGAGATTGACGCCGCCGAGCCGGAAGAAGTGCCCTTTGCCATCCCTGAAAAGTGGAAGTGGCTGAAGTTGAGGTAGATAGAACCGGGGCGTTCAAATTCAGACCCTGATTTGTTTATTCTGTTTTTTCATCGGAATAAAAGTCTCCGGGCAGCATCCCCGAAAGGGTTGCCTGCTGACCGGTAGATTCAAGCACCGAGCGCCAGTAGCTTGAAGCGATGTTCAGTTTCTTGCGTCTGGCCGTAACCAGAGAAAGCGGCAGGTGAACGTAGCGATCCATCAGTTTGGCCACCACCATTTCGGTTTTGCCGGCCATGGCGGCATGAACCGCCGACTGGCCCAGCAGGCCGCAATAAACGCGGT
Organism: Desulfovibrionaceae bacterium; assembly: GCA_017421085.1. Classification (GTDB taxonomy): domain Bacteria; phylum Desulfobacterota; class Desulfovibrionia; order Desulfovibrionales; family Desulfovibrionaceae; genus RGIG1962. Next base: position 3,017 of record JAFQMU010000200.1, read on the forward strand.
CGTCGGCATTGGCGGGCACTGAGCGGATTATATAGCTGGGGTCAATATACTTCAGAGTGACTTTCATCTCAATTTTTGAGAAATAGCTCTTGATTTCCTCAATCAGATAATGGCTGATGTCGGCGAGAATCGGGTTGCCGGAGGCATCTGTCCCGGCGGTTTCCTGCATGAGATGCTGACCGGCGCCTTCTGCCACTACGATTACGGCGTGCCCCCGCTTTCTGAGGCGGTCTTCCAGGGCGGGAAGCAGGCCGCCTTTGCCGTGCAGACTGAATCTGGTTTCAGGAATAAGCACAAAATTCGCTTCTTTGATGGAAATGGTGGCATGCGCGGCAATAAAGCCCGACTCGCGCCCCATCAGCTTTACTATGCCGATGCCGCAGGGCGAGCCGAGGGCTTCGGTGTGGGCGCACTGAATCGCCTCCGAGGCCTTCTGCACAGCGGTTTCAAACCCGAATGACCGGCTGATGAAGTTGATGTCGTTGTCAATGGTTTTGGGCACCCCGATAACAGAAAGGCGCATTCCCCGCCGCTGCGCCTCCTGAGAAACGGCGTTGGCCGCCTTCAGGGTGCCGTCGCCGCCTATCATGAACAGGCAGCTGACATTGAGCCTCTCCAGGGCATCGACCACCTCTTCAGGGTTCTGGGGGCCGCGTGACGAGCCCAGCACCGTGCCCCCGAACTGGTGAATCTGCGAGACGCTGTCAGGGGTGAGCTCTACCACCTCATGCTTATATTTGGGAATGAAGCCTTGCAGGCCGTAGCGGATTCCCAGCACGCCCGCCACGCCGTAGCCATGGGCGGCTTCCATCACAATAGAGCGGATAACATCGTTAATGCCCGGGCAGAGGCCGCCGCAGGTAACAATGGCGCAGCGGGTTTTCGGGGGGTCGAAGTAAATTTTTTTTCTTGGCCCGGCCAGCTCGAAGGAAAGCTTGCGCGGCTTGCTGTTCAAGCCCCCCAGAAATTCATTGTCCAGAAAAAATGGATAGGGAGTATCATCAACAAAATTGCTGAAGGTGAGTGGAGAATCTATGCGCGCCACGCCTACCCTGTCAATTTTGGTATGAATGGTGATTTCATTTTCATTGCCGGTATTATGGGAAACTGGGCTCATGGATTTACCTTTGCTGCGTTTGAGAGTCTGTTGTTTCTGCTGAAGTTCGCTCTTCCGTCAGAATGAGTTGCAAGGGACTGAAAATGCGCCGGGCCTGTTCCGGAGTAGGCGATGGGCCTGTGCCGTGCGCGTCCCAGCGGTGATTTTCAGGCTGCAACGCTTTAAAATAAACTATTCCGATATTGATATTAAAATAACTTTGCAGACAGGTCAAATATTCAGGCGTTTCGGTTGAGATTATTTTAAATTTCGCGGCACGCAGAATAAGCCTTAGCGCCGCCGGGAGCTCAGGCTCTGTTCACCGGAGGTGAGGGGAGGTGAGGGGTATTTCCGGCGGAGAGGCTGCGCTTGTGGGAGCCTTGCGCGGCTGCATTCAGCATTCGTAACAAAAAGAAAAAAAATTTCGTGCTGGAGGCAGCCTTCGTCCCCGCGGCCGCAGCTGCCCAGGGCTTTTTCTGCGGGAATGTCGGAAGTCGGAGCCGGAGGGGAGCAGCCTTGGAGAGTTTACAGCCCGGCTACAATAAATTTATCTTCAACAAAATTGTAGTAGACCCTGCTGCGGGAAATCGGGTTCCGCACCCTCACTGACTTTGCCCCGCAATGAATGCTTGTGCCGGGGTAGATTATGCCCTCAGCCCGCAGCGGGGGAGAGTATTTTTGCAGGCTCATCGCTTCCAGACGGGCAAGAGCTTTTTCAATTTCGTTCAGCCTGGCAGAGAGGCTGTTGCGGGCGTTCAAAATAAACTGGATACTGGCCTGCTGCTGCTTGTTGGCTGCGTATTTTGCCTTCAGCGCTGCATCTTTGCCATTCAGTTTTTGTCTGATATGTTGCAGGGATTTTATAAGGCGTTCATGCTCCTGCTTATATTCAAGTACAATCTGTTCATTTCTACCCAAACTGATTTTTGTGGGCGCTCCCAGCTCGGAACCAATCTGAACGGCCTGAATTTCGCCTCCGCAGGCAAGGCTGCCGCCGATAATTTTGCCCTGCCCGCCGGCCACCACCACATTGCCCTCGGCCAGAACCTCCGATTTGTTGATTTCGTTAGTGATGTATAAATTTTTTCCGACCCGGATATTTGCGCCGACTGCAAAAAGCGCCCGCAGAGAACCGCCCGCTTTCAGCATGCCGTTGGCGTTCATTACTATGCCGCCGTCGACATCTATATCTTCTCCGGCGGTGATGATGCTGTCTTCAACCGTGCCTTTGATCAGAATGCTGCCCGGGCAGCTGACGTGAAAACCGGCCAGCACCGTGCCTTCTATTTGAATTGAGCCGTGATCGAGCATCACATGCCCGGTGTGAGGGCCGACATCGCCATCGACCACATATACTTCAGACACCTTTATCTCATCATTGCTGTAGCTCAAAAGGCCATCGGCAGCGGCCACGACATCGCGCCCGTCCTGGGAAACATTTTCTCCGAGGGCAACAGAGCATGGCGCGCCTTCTTTGGGGGGGAGCAGTTCGCCGAGCAGGTTCCTGCCCGGACGGCCCTTGCCGGGCGGGTGAATGCGGGCAACAGGGCATCCGGACCTGACCGTATCGATTGAGCCCCGCTGTTTGTAATCGATATTCCCCGAATTGTCTTTGAGGCCGGGCAGACGGGAGTTTTGCTGTCTTACCAGAATTTCAAGCCTGCCGTCTTCCCCCGGGAAAGGGTTGAGACCGGTGCACAACACCACGTCTTGCGTTGGATATCCGTTTTTTTCAGCCTTGTTCAGAGCAAGTTCGAGAATGGCGCTGTTTACTCTCGCCCGGAGCTTAAGGGCCCTCACTGCATCAATGATTCGTTCTTCGGAAATCTGTTTTCCTTTGAAATCTTTTGGAAATATGGTAGCGCTCAAAGCCATCAGGTCGGACGACAAATGCAGCAGCGGCTCAAGCCTGATGCAGTTGTTTTCAACTTTAACCAGTCCATAGCGGCGGGCGGTAACAGTCCCGTCCGCTTCCTCAGCCAGCTCGCCGCCGGGAGAGGTGTGTATGTCTTCAGGAGGAGCGGAGTCAGATTTGGCAGGAATTATCCTACCGAAAACATCCATACCGGATCGGCAGGGAACGGCCGGCGCCATCCGCCCGATTGTATCGCCGGGGAAAACCGGAAAGGCAAAATCGCCATCGGGAACAAGCTGCCTGCCCCTGGCTTTGCGGGGCGGAATGCCATACACCAGCACAGTTCCTCTGACATTGTGCCCGGCGTTATGTCTGTCTGCCACATCCTGCAACAGCCCTTCAGCCGGCGGCAGAAAAACCCCCGCTTTTTTCAAGGCCTGTTCAAAATCCCAGACCATCAGCTCCCTTGTTACCGAAACAGGGCCGGAAGCGGGTGAAAAGGCAAAATCCAGAACAGCCTGCATTTTGTCCTGACTGATGATGATTTTTGGTATTTCTTTCGGCATTGAACACCCTTGGAAGCTCTTTATATAGCCTGTTCCACTCCCTAAAACAAGTGTCTGCGCCGGGGGAATACTAATTTGAAATCAACAGTTATTCTGGACGTTTCTCCCTGAATTTGATATCCAATAAGTTTTTATTAACGGAACAACTTTAATTTTAATTTTTAAATCTGCTTTATGTTAGCTGCCAAACGTCTACAACCTGATCTCAGGCGCAACCGCATGCGGATGATTTCCGAGCTTATTGCCAGAGGAATTAAAGATTCCGCTGTGCTCGCCGCCATGGAGAGCGTAAAGCGCCATCTCTTTGTTGAAGAAGCCATGCAGGCGGAGGCGTATGGCGATTTTCCCCTGCCCATAGGTTTTGGGCAGACCATTTCTCAGCCCTATGTAGTGGCTTTGATGAGTGAACTGCTGGAAGCCGAGCCCGGTATGAAGGTGCTTGAAATAGGCACCGGTTCCGGCTATCAGGCGGCAGTTCTGGCGGAAATGGGGCTTGACGTTTACAGCGTTGAGCGGATTGCTCCACTTTATTTTCGCACGGCAGACCTTTTGCGCAGCCTGAGCTATTACCGCATAGGGATGAAACTTGACGACGGCACCATGGGCTGGCCGGAAGAAAGCCCGTTTGAACGAATTATCGTTACGGCCGGCGGGCCGGAAATTCCTCAGCCTCTGGTCGACCAGCTGGCTGACCCGGGAGTCATGCTCATTCCTGTCGGCGAAAAGCAGCGCAGGCAGCAACTCGTTCGGCTGGAAAAACGGGAAGGAAAAATTCTGGAACATAACTTTGGGCCGGTTTCCTTTGTAAATCTGGTCGGCAGTCACGGCTGGCGTCCCTGAATATATTTTAAGGGTGTTTTGTGAAAATTTTAAACCGGATGATGGATAAAATCTGGCAGCTTTCCTCCTCAGTGGGGGCTAAGCGGGTGCTTTTTGCGGTGGCGTTCACCGAATCCATCTTTTTTCCCATTCCTCCCGACCTTCTGCTTGTGCCGATGATTCTGGCAAAGCGGCATGAGGCTTTCAAAATTGCCGGAGTATGTCTGGCAGGCAATTTGCTGGGGGCAGCGGCCGGCTATTTTATCGGCAAATTTTTTATGGATGCTCTGGGAATGCCCATCATCAATTTTTATGCCCTGCAAGATCAGTATCTGCAAGTCCAGCAGTGGTATGACAGCTACAGCGCCTTTGCTGTCGCCGCCGCCGCCCTTACTCCCATCCCCTATAAGCTGTGCACGATTACAGCAGGGGCTTTTGACATAAATTTTTTTACTTTTATGCTGGTTTCTCTGCTGGCGCGGGGTTTTCGCTTCTTTGCCATTTCCGGCCTGCTTTATCTGTTTGGAGAAAAAGTGCGTTTTTTTATCGAAAAGCGGCTGGATATAATCATGCTGCTTACTCTGATTGGAGTTGTGGTCGGATTTGCGGTGTTTAAGTTTTTACTTTCTTAAAGTAATGCTTTAGCTTGAGAGAAAGAAAATTATTTTGTAAAATTATCGTGATAAACTTAAATTATTTAAGAAATATCAGAAAATTTTCATTCTTGTAAAATATTGTATGTTTTCAGAGCAGTCGTAAAAACCTGCTTTCCTAGCCTGTGAAAATATAGTATAGGTTCAGAAAACGAAGTATAAGTCAGGATAATTGTTTTGAATTTAGCCAATAAAATAACCCTCGGCCGGGTGTTGTTTGTTCCGGTGATTATTGTGCTGTTGCACTGGCCTAACAAGGTGTTCTGCCTTGTGGCCACAATCTGTCTTGCCCTGGCCTGCATAAGCGACATGCTTGACGGGTGGGTTGCCCGGCGCGAAAAGCAGGTGACCCGTTTCGGCAAATTCCTCGACCCTCTGGCAGACAAGCTGCTGGTTTGTTCTGTGCTGGTAATGCTCACTCGTCTGGGCTGGATTCCCGCCTGGGTTACCATTGTGATTATCGGGCGGGAACTTATAGTTACCGGCCTCAGGGCCATGGCTGCCGACCAGGGCGTTGTAATCGCAGCCGATAAATATGGAAAGCTGAAAACAATTCTGCAATCGATAGCGCTTATTCTGCTTACTCTACATTATGAGTGGTTTGGGCTCAGCCCGGTGTTGCCCGGAGAAATAGCGCTTTATCTTGCGCTTGCGGTGACCATATTTTCCGGCGCAAACTACCTTAAGGTTTTTCATACTCACTGGCTGGAAGGTGTTGTCGCTACTTCAGAGGCTGATAATTCAGGCCGGGAAGAGGGCAGCCAAAATGAAAATGGCAGGGGCGATAAACATGAACAGAATGACTGATATGCTCCTGAAAACACGCCTGAGAAGCTGCCTTCAGACTATTCTTGAGCTGGAGCCCTGCCTTGTGCAGACCGAGGTCGGCCCCAAAATGCAGAAAGAATTCGATGCTCTGAAAAGATTTTTGCTTGAGCTTGAGCACCTCAGCCTTACAGAAGAAGATGTTGAACGGGTGGAGATTTCAACCAATATTTTTCTTGAGGAAATCAGTCTGCCCATTCAGTGCGGGGCATGCGCCATGGCAAGCTCAACAACTCTCAGCAGACTGCAATAGAGCTGCTTATGTGGCACAAAATTCTGCTGCTCATTGTAGTAATGCTCAATCTTGCCCTGTTAGGGAGGCTGTTTTTCAGCGATCAGGGCATCATGGGCTATCTGGCCCTGAAAGCGGAAAACGAAGAGCTCAGGCTGGAGCTGGAAAAAATCAATGAAAAGAATCTTGCGCTGAGCCGTGAAATTGAGCTGCTCAGCACGGATGCAAAATATCTGGAAAAGATTATCCGCAGCAAATTGAATTTTGTTAAGGACAACGAAATATTATATCTTTTCCAAAATAGTCAAACCGATTCAGGAGCTTTGCCGGATGATGGAAAAAATTGAATGGTACCAGGAGGTGCTGGAACTGGAGCCCAGCTCCAAGGTCTTTTTCCCTCTGGCCAGGTTGCTTCAGTCAAATAATCAGCCTGAGGAAGCTGTGGCTACCCTGAAACAGGGGCTTGACCGGCATCCTGAATTTTTTGAAGCCAGGCTGATGCTTATTGATCTGCTGGAAAAATGCGGGCGTAAAGAAGAGGCTGTAGAACAGGTGGAACGTCTGGGAGGCAAGCTGAGCCTTTATCCCGGTTTCTGGCAGGCCTGGGCTGGAGTTTGCGAACGTCAGGGAAAAACGGAGATTTCTGTCGCCCTGCGCCTGATGGCTGCATTTTTGTCTGGTCGGGGTATTACTCTGTTCAACATTATCCAAAGCGGTCTGAACAGCGTGATGGCTCAGGGGCAGACTGCCCAGTCCGGTTTCATCTCCTGCGACTCTGCGCAGGCAGAAGCTCCGGCAACAGGTTTGCTTTCCGGAGAGCCCGCCGCGGGCGAATGCATCGCCGGTGAGATGTCAGAATCAGCCGCTGCGGAAACAGAAGAAATTTTTTCTCAGACCGGCGCTGATGAACCCTTGGCTTCAGATTTTGCCGCTGCGACTGAGCCTGCTTCTGATGCAGAGCCCGATTCTTTTTCGTCTGACATGGGCGAGGCGGTTTCAGTGCAGCCTGATGAGATGGCGTTTGAAAGTGAAGAGCCTGCTGAACTGCCGGATATGGAAGAAACGCAGCCTGGAGAACTGGCTGCTGCTGAGCTACAGCTTTCTGCAGTTGAGCTTGCCGGTATGGATATTGATGAACCGGAGGTCGCTACTCTGCCCCAATATATTCCGGAAGTTGGGGCAGATGCGGAAATTGAAGACGAGGCTTCTATTCAATCTTCTCCAGTTTCATCTGAAGCGGTTCCGGTGGATATGCCGGCGCCCCAGTTGATTGCGGCGGACGATAAAAGCGCCATTCGCGCTCTGATTGCCGATTCTTCCGAACAGGAAGCGGAAGAGGAGCCGTTTTCTCTGCGCACCAAAACCATGGCCGGCTTGTTGGTTGAGCAGGGCGACCTGCTTGGCGCTCTTGAAATTTATGAAGAGCTGCTGGCTGCGGCCGCAACAGCTGATGCTCAGGCTGAGCTTCAGTCCAGAATCGACAGTTTGAAGAAAAAAATGAAGGGAGCGGAACCGGTGGCTTCCCCCAAGACTGAGGAAAATGAAGAACCCTTGCATGGTAAGGAAAAATTGCTGGACGCCTTGGAAAATCTGGCCAGACGTCTGGAAGTGAGGGCAGGGGAAGCATAAGTTTCTGCCTGTCATAAATCGAAATTTTGCCTGAACAGCGCCTTCAGCCATTTTGAGTTGGCAGTTCCGGCATGGCAGGGTATCTGAGCGAAACTGGCTTTTATATTTATTGTCCCTGAGGCAGCAGCGCTACTTCAATCGGAACAGTCTTTTGGGCAGGGGAAAAAGAACTTACCCGGCCATGAAGAAAGTTGAAACGCCTTGCCAGGTTTTTATGCGGGCTGAATGTGAATTTCAGCAGCGGTTTTCACCTCATATATCAGGAGTTGCCTGTGCGAATCAGCCTGATTTCAGTAACAATCATTCTTGCAGTCGGGTTTTCCGCCTGTACCCAGACAACTAAAGATTACTGGAAGACAACTAAGAGTTATTACTACGAATATGTCAACAAACCGGCCTCTGTCGACCTGGAAGATATGGGAATATATTCTCCGGGCGAGGGCTATCTTGCAGAAACCGTGCCTCCGGTGGAGCGGACTTTGGAGCGTTTTAAACGCACCCTGTTCAGCCTGGGCAAGGCTCCGGCCGATAACTGGATGTATGCGTTTGTGCAGCGCTTTCCGTGGATAGAAGGTGTTGCCCTGATTGATACCCATGGTACTGTCATTCATAAATGGCCTTCTGTTTCCCTTAAAGAATACAGTTATGGGTTTATAGCCGAAGACACGGCAAACCCTGAACTGCGCCACTTAATTGGGCATGCTGAAGAAACTCCGCTGGGTCCGCATGTGTATGTGGCTACCCAGATTATGGAAATGGCTCAGCCTGCCGGGCATTTTGTGGTGCATTTTGACCCGCGGGCCCTGTTTGCCCATGTGAGAGGGGCTGAAGAGTTTATGGTGGCTGCCCCTAATGCCCTGCTGTGGCCAGGCATGTTTGAGGTTTCGGCAACACCGGTTGCCGGGGCTGACTGGGCTGAGTTGACCAGGAGCTCTTTGTCGGGGAGAGTGTATAATGAGAATGGCGGCTTTGTCTGGTATTGCATTATGGTGGGCACATTGCCCATGGTGTTTGCCGCCCCGGATGAAGGCAGCTTCCCTGAAGCGCCTGGTCAGTTGAGCATGCTTTCCGCCTTCCGGGGAGCTGACGGCGGGGAAGTTGTGGGCATGGCCGTAATGACCGATGCCCCGGAACATGAACCGGGAGTTGAAGGGGTGCTTGCGCCGCCTGTTGCTGATGATGCCGGGTCTGCTTTCAGTGAGGACAATGCGGATGAAATGAGGTCGGAGGAAACTTTAGAAGAGTAGGGTTTAAATTTTGGCGGCCGGGAATCATAATTCCTGGGTAGCGGAGTTTTGGGAAATACAGCTCACGGTAACCGGGCAAAATCCCGACAGGGGAGCGACAGCTGGAGAATTTTTATAATCTCTTAATTTCAGAGGGGCATGCATGCTGCAAATTACGGTAACTGAACATCTTCTGCTTCATCAATCCCGGGCTGAAACCGCTACCGGACAGTTCACCCGTCTGCTTTACGACCTGATTCTGGCGGCAAAACATATCTGGCGTAATGTAAACAGCGCCGGCCTGGTCAATGTTCTGGGAGGAACCGGCACGGTCAATGTGCAGGGAGAAAGGGTGCAGAAGCTGGATGAGCTGGCGAACAACATTATCATTCATTGCATGGAACGCAGCGGAACCCTGTGCGGTATGGCCTCTGAAGAAAACGCCGAATTGATTACCATCCCCTCCAGATTCCCCAAAGGCGATTATTTTCTTTATTTCGACCCGCTGGATGGCTCGTCAAACATTGATGCCAATATAAATGTGGGAACAATTTTCTCCATTTACAGAAGGAAAGACGGCAGCAAACTTGACCCGGACAGCGAAGAGTTCCTGCGCCCCGGGCTGGAGCAGGTGGCTGCGGGATATTTTCTTTATGGGCCTTCCTGCATGATGGTCTATTCCAGCGGAGACGGAGTGCATGGATTCACCCTTGATCCCTCGGTGGGCGAGTTTCTGCTCTCGCACCCAAATATTCAAATCCCCCGGCATGGGAAATATTATTCGGTCAATGAAGCAAACTGGCTGTACTGGGATGAGGCGACCAGAGAGGCGGTTTCCTGCTTCAAGGGGATGGAAAACCCCCTTGGCAAGCCATATTCTCTGCGCTATGTGGGGTCGTTGGTTGCCGATTTTCATCGCACCCTTCTGTACGGCGGGGTGTTTATGTATCCGCTCGACTATAAAATAAAAGACAAACCCAAAGGAAAGCTGCGTCTCCTTTATGAAGCATCTCCTCTGTCTTTTTTGATAGAACAGGCCGGAGGAAAGAGTATTGACGGCTGGAATCGTATTCTGGATATTGCGCCCGGACATCTGCATCAGCGGGTTCCCCTGATCATCGGTTCTCCGGAAGATGTGGATGTGGTGGATGCCGTTTATCAAAAA
>JAFQMU010000201.1 GCA_017421085.1 Desulfovibrionaceae bacterium
AGCAGTTTCCGGGCTGCTTCGTCACGGCGACAAGATGAGTGTTATCGGCAATAACATCTCCAACGTGAACACCGTTGGCTTCAAGTCGCAGCGTATGGACTTTGCGGATTTCGTCTATCAGGACGTGTCTTCTTCCAACGGTACCGCTCAGGTCGGGCGCGGGGTTACCGTGAGCGCCATTATGGGCGATTTCAGCCAGGGCGCCTCCGAAGCCAGCAACACTGTTACCGATATTTCCATCACCGGCAACGGCTTTTTCAAGGTGCGCAATCCCAACGCGGTTGACGAACACTATTATACCCGGGCCGGGAATTTCCGCTTTAACAGCGAGGGCGAATTGCTCGACCCCAACGGCTATGTTTTACAGGGCTGGGAAATTGAACGGGCCGACCCCAGCATCGCGCTTACCGCCACCGCCACCAGCGCCACTTCCAAGATTAAGGGGTCCGGCGTGCCCAAGGATATCAAGCTCGGCACCTTCACCTGTCAGCCTCAGCACACCAACAGCATCACTGTGCTTGACCGCCTGAAGATGGACGATGGGGAAAAGAGCATTGACGATACCGACCCCTTCTTCTCTCTGCTCAAGACCTGGGACGCCAGCGACCCGGAAAACATGCCCCCGCTTGGCGACAACTCCTTCACTCACCAGACCACGGTGACCGTGTATGATGAAGCCGGGGCCAAGCACAACCTGACCATCTATTTCGACAAGGTGGAAAATATTGAAACTGATCAGGATATCAGCAATACCAAGAACAGCGAAGTGCTCTGGGAGTTCATCGTGACCATGGATCCGCTGGAAGATATCCGCCAGTTCTACGCAGATGACGGCACTCCTTACTCGCCTACCGACAAGAGCCGCGGTCTGCTTATGGCCGGCACCCTGACCATGAGTACCAACGGGGTGTTGCAGGATATGTCCGCCTTTGTTCCTTACGCTGATAATCCCACTGCCGCGGTTGATCTGAACAATCTTGGGTACTGGGTGGAAGCCCCCATGTCGGTTAACGGAGTGCCCATGCTTACCGCCAACTTCTCCGGCGTTGAAGGGCTCAGCTCTGTGTATACTGAAGATGCCAACGGCAACAGAACCATCAATTCCGATGCACTGCCATATATGATTGAGATGGATTTCGGGGTACAGTCCAAGTCCAAGAGCTGGAACAACGCCCCGGCCCAGAACGCTACGCAGATCGGCAATAACCGCAATAACCTGATGAGCATGGGCGCCATCAACTCCGATGGCAACACCACTGTGGGCGTGGCCGATACCTCCACCTCCAACACCCAGCAGGACGGATACGGCTTCGGCTATCTGCAGAATATTCAGATAGACAAGGACGGCGTGCTCTCGGTTCGCTATGACAACGGCGTGACCCTGGAACTGTGGCAGATTACCCTGTATGACTTCATCAATACTCAGGGTCTGTACCGTGAAGGCAACAACCTGTATTCCGAAAACCGCGAATCCGGTTCTCCCACTGAAGGGGCCGCCGGCACCACCGGTCTGGGACAGGTGTATTCAAACTCTCTGGAAATGTCCAACGTAGACATCGCTACCGAGTTTGTGTACATGATTGCCACTCAGCGCGGCTATCAGGCTAACTCTAAGATGATCACCACTGTGGACACCATGCTTGAACAAGTAATTAACATGAAGCGCTAAATCTGACCTCCTGATGCTTTCGGGCCCGCCTGCCGGGGCGGGCCCCGGGAAGCTGAAATACACAAGGGAAGATGCCGGAAACATCGCCCTTATCCCGGAAGGGATTTGCAAAAGAGGACGTGGAGAAATCCATGTCCTCTTTTGCAGATGCTGGGCGGAAGGAAAAATTTTCCCCGTACTGGACAGTGCGCTCGGCGCAGTCGGCGGAAGAGGGCGGCTGCCCCTCCGCTTCCGCCGGGTTGAAAAATACTGAACTGCATTTGCAGTCTTGGTGTGGCGACACTTATTTCAGGCTGAGAAAACCGGGTCGGGCGGGCAGAACGCCGCCGTTCCGGGCAGGGGCACGCCGCTTCCGCCAGGTCAGGCTAAGCGATGGGAAACATTTTTTAGATGGGGCCTTATCTGGAAAACAGGAGGGAGAGATCGGCCAGCAGGCGTTCCAAAGCCTGATCTTCTGACACTTCCCCGGATTTTACCCCCTGTTCAGCCTCAAGAGCCAGCTCCCACAGCTCGGCCAGCCTGCGCACCCCTAATTTCTGGGCCAGCGCCTGTTTTTCCGCCAGAGCGCCTGCCGGAATATAAACATTTTCAGAAAAAAGAATTTGCCAGAGAATACGGGCCTCCCGCACCAAGGCCCCCAGAAATCCAAACAGCATTTTATCATTGGATGAGCCTGACTCGGAGGCCATGGCCATTGCCCAGACTTCCGCGCTGTTGCGGTTGTTTTGCAGGGCGCGCAGAACCCGGTAAATATCCACTTCTGCCTGCTGCCTGATCAGGCTCAGGTGCTCTGGTTTGAGCTGATTGTTTTCTCCCTCCGTCTGGACCAGCAGTGCCAGTTTTTCCAGCTCAAGCTGGACAGCGGCGGCATTGGAGGGTAGCGCAGCCGCAAGCTGAGAGAGCAGAGCAGGGGGAATATCCAGTCCCAGCTTTTTGCTCTGGGCCTGGATGTAGCTTTGTAATCCCCTGGCATCAAGACCGGGGCTTTGCCATACCCAGCCCTGTTTTCCGGCGAAGTCAAAGGCCTTGAGGCGGGTTATGTGGGCGGGAATTTTTGGTTTACCCCGCTCAAATTCCACTTCCAGACAAAGAACCGGCCAGACGGCGGGGTTTGCCTGGGCCATGGCTTTGGAAAGTTTTTTCCAGGTGTCGGCGGGAAGGGCCTGGGCGTTGCGTAACACAACTAAAGTGCCCCCTCCGAACAAGTTCTGCACCCCAAGGCAATCCCAAAATTCATCTTCCAACCCGCTGTCCCCCCAGAAAACCTTGCGATTCCAACCCTGCGAACTGGAAGAAAGGGCAGGGGGCATCAGGGCAGCGCCGCCTGGCGGGGGAAAACGGGCAGCAAGCAGCTCAACATGCTGCTTGAGCAGTGTGGAGTCAGGCGAAATGCAGAAAAGAAATCCTGGTCTGGACATGGCAGTAATGCTGTTGGTTATGTTCACTGGTTTGCAAAAGTGTAAATCGGAGTTAGTGTTGCTGCCTGATATCTTTATAATTGGGGCGGTGAAATGAAGCAAGCCCTGTCTCAGTTTTTTGAATGGTCTTGCGGGGCGCATATTTTCTGAGGACGCTGGTTCGGTTGTTCCGATTCTCTGCTCCTGCCGGGGCATCCTCCCGTCTGCGCCGCAAAAGGGAAGACAATTTTTAAGCGGAGCCGGGACAAAATGTCGGTCTCGGTCACAGCCGCCATAGCTTCCTTAAAGCTCTGACTATCCGGGTTGCTTATTTCCTTTCAGCTTTCCTTCCAATTCTTCACCTGCTGCTGGACGAGTTCTGCCTGACGGGGCGAGAGCATTCTTTCAAGGGGCTTGAGCAGCGTGTCGGCCAGTTCAAGACCTCTGGCACGGGCAAGCGAGGCCCAGTAAAAAGCCTGACGGTAATCAGGGGCAACCCCTTCGCCGTTAATATAGCTCATGGCCAGATTGTACATGGCCGGGGCGTGCCCCTGAGCTGCGGCCAGTTTATACCACTTGACAGCATCTTTATGATTTCTGGCAGTACCTTCTCCTTTGTCGGAGGCAATGCCCATGGCAAACTGGGCATCCTTTTCCCCGTTCAAAGCTGATTTTTCGAGCCAGAGCATGGCTTGGGCCAGGTCTTTTTCCCGGCCCCAGCCGTGTTGATAAAACTGGGAGATGCGATATTGCGCCCTGGGATGCCCTTGGGCAGCTGCCTTGATAAACCAGCGGAACGATTGTTCATAGTCTCGGGTCACGACCCTCCCGATTGTATCGGTGAGATAAATTGTGCCCAGAGTAAACTGCGCCTGAGCAAGCCCGGCTGAACCGGCAAGCAGATAGTATTTAAACGCCTCCTGATGACTTTGAGGAAGCCCTCTGCCGGTGGCGTAACGGGTGGCGATATTGTACAAGGCTGGGGGGTAGCCCTGTTTTCCGGACTTTTTATACCAGTAAACTGCCCGTTCATCGTTTTGCTCACGCCCTTCGCCCCGGCTGTAGGCCACAGCAAGATTATACTGAGCCTGAGCCAGGCCGTTTCCGGCTGCAAGCTCATACCAGTCAGCCGCTGCAACCAGATTCTGGGTAACGCAGTTGCCGAGATCATAACTCCGGCCAAGCCTGTATTGAGCGAGCTGGTTGTTATCGTCCGCCGCCTTTTCCAGAAGTTTCAGAGCCGCTGCACAGTTTTTTTCGCGGCCCTGCCCTGAAAGATAGGCAATGCTCAGAGCGTAAACTGCATCGCTATCATCGCTGTCTGCAAGCGTTGGCAGAAGTGAAATTGCTTCTTCCAGCTCTTTGCTGTCCGGCATTTTTTCGCTGCTGCTGTTTTCCAGAATTCTGGCAGCCCAGATTGCCTGAGCCTGGTTGTTTCCCCGGGCAGCTTCCTGTTTGACACTTTCCAGAGGGGCCATGGCAAATTTGTTGCGTTCATATTTTGCGCAGCCGCTTAGAAGAAGCAGCAGAAAAAGCAGCCCCCAAAAAGATGCTTTAATGGTCGTTCCTCCCAATTTGCAGGCGAATAAATGTGGCAGGCGTTTGCCCGCAGCGGACGCAGCTTGGATCATGGCTTGTCCGGCTGAAATTAACCGAAATTGTCCACGCCCATATTGTTTGTGCTGGGAGAACGATCGGTCGGGAGCGGCGGAATAAACGGATTCATCGGATCAAGCCTGATGACCCCATCGCAGTTCTCCAGCATTGCTCCCTTGATATGGGCATCGAGGTGCACCAGATAAAGCAGCACGCCCTCCCGGCGGGCAAATTCCATAGCCGGAACAAAGTCGGAATCGGCTGTAATCAGAATAATTTTTTCAACAATGTTTTTTTGTGAGAGCCAGGCGATATCGAGACCGATATTCATATCCACCTGTTTCTGCTGGAATGCGGGCTGAAGGTCTTCGCCTTCAATAGTGCGCCCCTGATCAATAATTTTTTTCAGCGAATCATCCGACAGGCGCCAGCCGCCGAATTTGATTTCTCCGGCTCTCACCTGGAAATGATCTTTGTGACCCAGCGCTTCCAGAAAGGTTGTGGGCACTGTGTATTCTGTTTCCTCCGAAGTTATGGGGTTGCGCAGGGTGCCGACAAAGGGGTGGCAGTCGTAATAGTAAACTCTGAACAGAAAATCATTTTTCAGTTGTGAGGTAGACATCAGCCTGTTTACGCAAAGCTCGTGCACATATTCCGCAGTGGGATAGCGCCCGGAATGCAACTGGCGGTGTTTTACCCGAAGAAACGCCCCATCGACTAAAATTGCCACTTTCATGAAAACTCCGGAAATTAACTGCTTAAAATGAAAAATAAATAA
>JAFQMU010000202.1 GCA_017421085.1 Desulfovibrionaceae bacterium
CATTGCTTTTGCAATCAATGTTTTTTGCGATTTTGGTCTCGGGCTCGGCTATTTCGGCCTGCCGAACCTGGGGTATAAGGGCATCGCCTGGGCCACTTTCTTCTCAGTGGCGGCGGCGGCGGTGTTTAATATGATTGTGCTGGTGAAGCTGGGCCTGCTCACCCGCAGGTCGGCAGTGGGGTGGCGCTGGATAAGAAAAGGCGCCCCTTATATGATAAAAATCAGTATACCTACATTTATCATGCAGGTATTCTGGAATCTGGGCTATATCATTCTATACATGGTTACGGCAACCCTGCCGAAAGACAGCATCAACGCCGTGGCCGGGCTGACCACCGGGTTGAATATTGAGGGCATTCTGTATATGCCGGGCGCTGCCTTCAGCATGACGGCCGCGATAGTAGTAGGAAATTTGCTGGGGGCGCGCAAGGTGGCGGAAGCCAAAAAGGCTGTTGCCCGCATTCTGAAGGCGGGCACAATTCTGATGTGCAGCGTGGCCGTTGTCTTATGGTTTCTGGCCCCGGTCATTACCGCGAAGGTGGCATCAGATCAGCATGTAGCCGCCCATGCCCTTACCTATCTGCGTTTCAACATCTGTTCAACCCCGTTCACCATGTTCAGCATGGTGCTCAACGGCTGTATGGTCGGGGCAGGGGCCACCCGTTATAATCTCATCGCCAACACCGGAAGTACCTGGCTGGTGCGGCTGCCCATTGCTTATCTGTTCGGGCATGTGCTCTGGCAGAGCTCAACCGGAGTATTCATGTCCATGTTGATTTCACAGGTGTTTCTGTCTTCCACCTTATTTTATGTATTCAAGTGCCGGAACTGGCCCAGATTTGCCATGATCAGGGGGGAAGAACAACGTCCCGCTCAGAGCAACGCAACAACTTAATAATATGGAGTTTGCCATGAAACTTGAATTCTCGCCGATCAGTCTCCCCGAATCACCGGGAGATAACGGATACCGCTATCTGGATTTGCTTTCCAAAACCCCTTCCCTGGCTTCAGATTATTCTCTCTCAAATATCTGGGGCTGGTGTGAACACTATGGGCTTGAATGGGCTTTTTGCGACAAGGGGCTCGCCTGGATCCGCCAGACAAAACCGCATACCCGCTACTGGGCGCCGGTGGGCGACTGGAACTCAGTAAACTGGGCTGACTGCTGTCTGGAAGCTGGGGCCGAGATTATCCGCGTTCCGGAAAAGCTTGCGGAAGTATGGCAGAAGGCGCGCCCTGATCAGATTGAACTCAGGGAAGAACGGGGATCATGGGATTATGTTTACCTGGTGGAGGAGCTGGCTTCCCTCAAAGGCAACCGCTTTCATAAAAAGAAGAATCATTACAATCAGTTTCTTAAGCTGTATAACTGGGAATATAAAAGTATGCAGGCTTCCGACATTGAGGAAGTGCTGGCCATGCAGGAGGAATGGGTAAAATGGCAGGAAGATGCCTCAGCCAGCCTGACTGCCGAAAATAAAGCCATTGAGCGGGTGCTGCTCAACTGGGACAAACTGCCCAACCTGATTGGGGGTCTGATTTTAATTGATGGGCGGCTGGAAGCCTATACAGTGGGCGAGCCGCTTTCTCCCCACGGCAATGAAATGGTAGTGATTCATTTTGAAAAGGCCTGTACCGAATTTCGCGGGCTGTATCAGGCGATTAACGCCATGTTTTTACAAAATGACGCCAGCGGCTTCAAATATGTAAACCGCGAACAGGACCTCGATGACCCTGGACTGCGTAAGGCTAAAGAAAGTTACAACCCTGTGGATTATATAAAGAAGCAGACCGTATATTTTAAAGCCGTTTAGGCAAAGCCGTTGCTTTGATCTGGCGGCAGTTTCTCATGCGTAAATATTTTTACAGCCTTTGGCTTTGAGGTTGGGCGGGGGAGCGCTCGCAGATAATTATAGGATGCGGGTTATATCTGCTGAATAAAAAAGGCCGGATTCATTCCGGCCTTTTTGTGTATGGATCGAGTGGCTGGTCAGCCAGGGCTTAGAAGCCCATTCCGCCGCCCATGCCTCCCATGCCGCCGCCCATACCGCCCATGGGAGCGGGGTTCTTCGGTTCGGGCTTTTCGGCAATGGCGCATTCAGTGGTGAGCATCAGGGATGCTACGGAAGCGGCATTTTGCAGAGCGGTGCGGGACACCTTTTTCGGGTCGATTACACCGGCCTTGATCAGGTCTTCAAATTCACCGGTAGCGGCGTTGAAGCCGAAGCCGTCTTTGCCTTCACGCACTTTTTCTACGATGATGGAGCCTTCATAGCCGCCGTTGTAGGCAATCTGGCGCAGAGGGGCTTCAATGGCGCGGGCAGTAATCTGAATGCCGGCAGCTTCATCGTCATCGCTGGGCTTGAGGGTTTCGAGAACCTTGGATACGCGGATGTAGGCCACGCCCCCGCCAGGTACGATACCTTCTTCAACGGCAGCGCGGGTAGCGTTCAGGGCGTCTTCCACGCGGTCTTTCTTTTCCTTCATTTCGGTTTCGGTGGCAGCGCCTACACGGATAACCGCAACACCGCCTACCAGCTTGCCGAGGCGTTCCTGCAGCTTTTCACGATCGTAGTCGGAAGTGGCTTCAGAAATCTGCTTACGGATAATCTTGGCGCGGGCCTTGATTTCTTCCATATCGCCGGCGCCGTCAACAATAATGGTGGTGCCCTTGTCCACTACTACGCGCTTGGCCTGACCGAGATCGGTGAGCTTCATCATTTCGAGTTTCATACCAGTATCTTCGGCCACTACGGTACCGCCGGTGAGAATAGCGATATCCTGGAGCACGGCCTTGCGGCGGTCGCCGAAGCCGGGGGCCTTGACGGCAACAGTCTGAAGGGTGCCGCGCAGCTTGTTCACCACCAGGGTAGCAAGGGCTTCGCCGTCTACGTCTTCAGAGAGAATGAGCAGAGGACGGCTGGTCTTGGCGATCTGCTCAAGAATGGGGAGCAGGTCTTTCATCTGGGTGATTTTGGGTTCGCAAAGCAGAATGAAGGGATTTTCCAGTTCGGCAACCATGCGCTCAGCATCGCTCACGAAATAGGGGGAGAGATAGCCGCGGTCAAACTGCATACCTTCCACTACGTCAAGGGTGGTTTCCAGACCCTTGGCTTCTTCAACGGTGATTACCCCTTCCTTGCCTACTTTGCCCACAGCTTCGGCAATGATGTTACCGATGGTGGCATCGGAGTTGGCGGAGATGGTACCAACCTGGGCGATTTCTTTCTGATCGCGGGTAGGCTTGGCCAGATTGCCGAGTTCTTTTACCAGAGCGTCAACGGCCTTGTCGATACCGCGCTTGATAGCCATGGGGTTACGGCCGGCGGCTACCAGCTTCACGCCTTCGTGGTAAATGGCCTGAGCCAGAATGGTAGCAGTGGTGGTACCGTCACCGGCATTGTCGGAGGTTTTGGAAGCAACTTCCTTAACCATCTGAGCGCCCATGTTTTCGAACTTGTCTTCCAGTTCGATTTCCTTGGCAACGGAAACGCCGTCCTTGGTGATTACGGGAGCGCCGAAGCTCTTTTCAATCACAACGTTACGGCCTTTGGGGCCCAGGGTCACCTTTACGGCATTGGCAAGCTTGTCTACGCCGCGGGAAAGGCGTTCACGAGCTTTGGTATCAAAAAGAATCTCTTTTGCAGGCATTGTCTAACTCCTTAACAGGCAATTTTGAAAAAATTTATTTGGATACAGTGGCGAGAATATTGTCTTCGCTCATGATTACCAGATTTTCATCACCGGGAACATCGTTGCCCACATACTTGGTGAACAGAACGATATCGCCTACCTTCACATTCATGGCAATCAGCTTGCCTTCTTCGCTGAGGCGGCCGGGACCGACAGCAACTACTTCACCGAGCACGGGCTTTTCTTTGGCAGTGTCGGGAATGAAAATGCCGCCGGCGGTCTTTTCTTCAATTTCAAGACGCTTAACCAGAACGCGGTCGCTAAGAGGTTGAATGTTCATGTGTTGTAACCCTCCAGATATATTTTAAATTTTCATGTTTTTAGCACTCCCGCCTTGAGAGTGCTAAAAACGGCGCCGGATTTACACTGTTTTCAGGCATAGCCCGGCTGCGTCATCCTGTCTGAACGACAGGCACAACCTTTTGAAAAAAGCAAAGCGCAAAGCTGCGCCGGAATGGAAGCAATATAATTATCTTTATTGTTTTGGGAAGGGGGTAAATGAAAAAAAATTAAAAAAAGCGGCAAAGCATGAAAAGCTGAGCCGCTGAAGCCTTAAATCGAACAGTATGAGCCGGGGTTATCGCTTCAGAGGCATGACCCCTTCTGAGATTTCCGCATATTCAGAGGCTGAATCCGGGAGGTTGCTGAGCCTTCCCAGCAGTTTGTCAAAATAGACGATGGTTTTTTTCAGCCCTTCTTCAAGCGGAATTACGGGCGACCAGCCCAGTTCTTTCCGGGCAAGCCCGATATCAGGCTTGCGCCTGACAGGGTCATCGTGAGGGAGGGGTTTATAAATGATATGTGAGCCTGAGCCGGTGAGTTCAATTACTTTTTCAGCCAGCTCTCTGATGGTAAATTCTCCCGGGTTGCCCATATTCAGCGGGCCGGTGAGCTCATCAGGCGAGTTCATCAGGCGGTATATTCCTTCAATCAGGTCGTCAACATAACAGAAAGAGCGGGTCTGCCCGCCATCCCCGAAGATGGTAATCGGTTTGTTGAGCAAGGCCTGAACAATAAAATTGGAAACGACCCTCCCGTCATTGGGGTGCATGCGCGGGCCGTAGGTGTTGAAAATACGGGCTACCTTGATGCGCAGTCTGTGCTGCCTGTGGTAATCGAAAAACAGAGTTTCAGCCGCGCGCTTGCCTTCATCATAGCAGGAGCGCAGGCCAATGGGGTTGACATTGCCCCAGTATGTTTCCGTCTGAGGATGAATCTGGGGGTCGCCGTAAACTTCTGAGGTTGATGCCTGAAAAATCTTAGCCCGCAGGCGTTTGGCCAGCCCGAGCATATTGATTGCGCCGTGCACCGATGTCTTCAAAGTCTGGACGGGATCGCGCTGATAGTGAATGGGAGAGGCCGGGCAGGCGAGATTGTAAATTTCGTCCACTTCCACCACCAGGGGAAAGGTGATGTCATGGCGCAGCAGCTCAAAACGCTTGTGTCCCAGAAGGTGCTCAATATTACTTCTGGTGCTGCAATAAAAATTGTCGACGCACAGCACCTCCGCCCCTTCCTCGAGCAGGCGTTCGCAAAGATGGGAACCGAGAAATCCTGAACCTCCGGTGACTAATATCCGTTTTGAGAGAAACATTCTTAATTCCACAGCCGGGCTGAACCGGCAGGTTGAGTGAAATTCTGTAAAGACCAGTCCAACGGCAAGAGTGACAAGACTAGTCAAAGCGTTCAATGCCTGCTACATTAACACGATTGAATTATAAAGCAATTGCTGAAACCCAAACCTACAACCGGATTTTAATGATGAAAGTATATATCGCCGCAAGTTTCAGACATCAGCATGCAGTGGAAATGCTTACCGAACGTCTGGAGGCAATGGGAATAGAGGTGCTTTCCTGGTTGCGCGAAGGACGGCCTGATGAAGCCTTTCTGTCCAGGCTTGAACTTGAGCACTTTATCCGCTCCAGTGAAGGGGAGCGGGTTTTCAGGTTCTGCGCCGGTTCGGCTACGGGAGCTGATCTGGTGATTTATCTCGGTCCGTCGGGCTGCGATGCCTGGGCCGAGGTGGGGGCAGCCTATGGAACCGGGGTTCCGGTGATGGGGCTGCTTGCCAAATCGGAAGAAGTGGGGCTGATGCGCCATATGATTCAAAGCTGGTCTACCTCGGTAGGCGATTTGCTGGAGCAGGTAAAAAAATTCCGGAAGACTCTTGAGCAGCAGGTTTAATATGCTTCTGGCAATGGTGACCTATACCCATAACGATGCGGAGCTGCTGAACGGTCTGCTGGCCTCTTTGAAGCGTTGGGGCGTCATGCCCGCACATGTTTTTGTAATTGATGATGCTTCGAGTCCGGCTTACGCCCTGCCGGGAGAGCTCATGGGCGGATTTGGCGGCAGCGCCGCTCTGGGCGCAAGTTCAGGCGTTGAAATTCCCGGCCTGCCGGGAATTGATGTTATTCGCCCCGGCAGCCGGCTCGGACCTGCTCAGGCTAAAAGTTTCGGCATCGGGCTTGCTTTTGACGCCGGGGCGGATGCTGTGCTTTCCATTGATTGCGACATGCGCCTGCCCAGGAACTGGCTGGGTGAATCCCTGCACATATTGGGTGAAGATGCGATAGGACTTGTGGGCTGCGACCCTGAACACGGCCTGGCAGGAGATACGCTTTCAAATTATCTGCGGGAGTTTGAAAAAACGCCGCGCTCCGTTGCCGAAACCCATTTTCTTGGGGCAGGGGTGTGGCTGCTGCGTCAGGATGTGTGGCATAAAACCGGAGGTCTTGCCGGGCACGGTCAGTATACCCATGAAGACCTTTATTTCAGCCGACTGTTAAAAAACAGCGGGTACAGGCTGATCGCGCAAAACAACCCTCCGGCCTCTCAGGTGAGAAGGTTGGGAGCTGCGGCTCATTTCAGACGTCAGTTGCGTTACCTCGGGTTTGCTGTTCTTGCAGTGGCGAAAAATCAGGGCGTTGAAAACGCGCTTGCCCTGATTGGGGAGCAGTCTGCGTCACGGCTGGATGCAATCGAGCAGCTGAACCAGCCGGCTTTTGCCTACTTTGAGCTGCTGTGGCTCAGCTCTCTGTTGCTGTACCTGGCAAAAGAAGGCGTAATGGGAAACTGCGCCTGCTCTGGCGTTACTGCAGAAATTGAAAATCTGCTGACGGAACGGCCCCGTACCCTGAAACTGCTGACAGACGATTTGGAGGCCATGCAGCTTGGGTTCATATCCGGGCTGACTTTGCAGGAAGCTGGAGCTGAAGAGTTGGCAGCAAATGAGGCCTCAGACATTGCCCGAAGGCTTTTTGAGGCGTTGCGTTCGCATGCCGGACTGCTTTCCCGGCTGGAAGATAAAGAAGTTGAGGCGTTAAGGGAGGAAAGGCAG
>JAFQMU010000203.1 GCA_017421085.1 Desulfovibrionaceae bacterium
ACAAAAGTGTCGTTGGACGACCACATGGGCAGGCCGAGCATCAGACCGCGCGGTTCGCAGTTCAGATTGATTTCCACCTCAAGGCGGATACTTTCATCCCGCTGGAACTTATCTGTCGGTTCGCCGTTTTCTTTTGTCCAGCCATAGCGCACCTCTCCCAGTTTGTCTTCATTGTGATAGCGCACCCCTCTGATATCCTGTTTATTGGGGGCCGGGGCCGCCTTTTTCCTGGCCTCGGCATTTTCCATATGCTCATAATAGAGGCTTACTGCGGTTTCGGTATCGCCGTGGAACAGAATATTGCCTTTTTCAAGAATTATGGCGCTGTTGCAGAACATGCGCACTGTCGAGGCCGAATGGCTTACCAGAATCAGGGCGCAGTCGTTTCTGATTTTATTGATGTGGTCGAGGCACTTCTGACGAAAGCGAAAGTCGCCCACCGAGAGCACTTCGTCTACAAGCAGCACATCGGGGCGGCTGATGATGGATATGCCGAAAGCCAGCCGCGAGCGCATCCCGGAGCTGTAAAAACTGACCGGAGAGTCAATGAATTCGCCCAGCTCGGCAAACTCAGCCACCTCTTCTTCCAGGCTGCTTATCTCCTTTGACGAAAGCCCCTTCATGGAGCATAAAAGATGAATATTTTCCCTCCCGCTGAGGTTGGGCGAAAAGGCGCTGCCGAGCTCCAGCATCGCATTGACCACGCCGTGTATTTTTACCTGCCCGGCAGTTGGAGTAAGCCTGCCCGCCAGTATTTTGAGCAGCGTGCTTTTGCCCGCTCCGTTGAGTCCCAGAAGGCCGATTGCCTCGCCGCGCTTCACGGTGAATGAAACATCGTGCAGAGCCCAGAATTCGCCTTTGCGCAGAACAGAGGTTTCTTTGAAGCCGAGCATGGCCTTGCAGATATCTCTGAGCCCGTGGCTGCGTCTGGAGGCGAGAGTCTTGTCGTATTTCAGAGAGAGGTTGTTTACAATGACGAGATTGGAGCTGCTGTTCATGGCGTGGTCTTGCAAATAACCGGATCAGGTTCAAACGCTGCGCTTCGCGGTATGCCGCGTCAGGTCCGGGTAATGCAGTTTGAAAAAATCGGTTTTAAACGTTTTACGAAGTTTTCGGCTGTGTTTTTGTTTTGATATCTGTAAAATTTTTATAATTGCGGCTAAAAAGTGTCAATAGTTTTGCGTTGTGCCGCGCGGGCGACCGTTTATTCCTGCGGCTTATCAGGCCGGAGCAGGGCATTCAAAACCCGCTGACTGTTTTAAGCTCAGTTGAGGCCTGGTATGGTACCCCTTTGCCTGAAGGAATATCAGCATCGGGGGGCAGGCCCGACCGGTGATGCTGACCACGGTCATGCGGTTATTTTGATTTTTTCAGCTTGGCCTCGTGCAGGACGTTCAGGGTTTGCCGGGCCATGCGGCGCGCATTGTGGCCGGCCTGCACATATTCTCTTGCCTGTGCTCCCAGGGTTTTGCACAGCCGGGCGTCATCGGCCAGGCGGCACAGGGCCTCAGCCGCGCCTTCGGCATCTTTTTCCTGGTAAATGAATCCTGTTTCATTATTTCTGACGACATCCCTGTTGCCCGTAACATCGCTGACTACGGCGGGCAGGCCGTGGGCCATGGCCTCCAGAACCGCCAGCGGCATGCCTTCCCAGCGGGAACTTGACAGGTAGCACAGGGCTCCCTTAAAAAATGTCTGAGGCTCAGGACTTGCGCCAGGGCATTGCAGATGCCCGGATATGCCGCTCCGCTTTGCATCTGCCAGCACTTCGGCTCTGTCTTCTCCTTCGCCTGCAATGATAAATTGAAAGTCGGCGAGTCTGCCCCGTTCTGCCAGCCTTTGAGCAATATTTATCAGAAAACCGCTGTTTTTCTGGTAATCGAAACGGCTCATGGAAATTATGCGAAACGGCGGTCCCTCTGCTTCTTCAGGCTGTTGAGCGGGAATTTCCACTCCGTTGGGGATAAGAATAAGCTTTTCCGGAGCTGTCAGACGGTAGAGCAGTATTTCTTTCCGTTCTCCTTCTGAAACGC
>JAFQMU010000025.1 GCA_017421085.1 Desulfovibrionaceae bacterium
ATCATGTTTTCTTCGCCCCCAGAGCCCACAGCCGGGATGCCTGCAATGAATGTCATACCTTTTCAGAAACCGAGTATCTGGATATCTTTAAACTGAAAAGAGGGGATGAAAAAGCAGAGGCAGGAAAAATATTCTATCAGACAGCGCCCATGCGTATGGATGAATGTATGAGCTGCCATGCGGTTGCTGCGCATGAAGCCGCCACCACTGCCAGCGAATCCTGCGGTTCATGTCATCGTTGAATTTCAGGCGTTAAGGGGCGTAAACTTCTGCACACAACAATTCGGCTTCAGGCCGGCGGTGGATGATAATGAAAGTTTCCAGACGCACATTTCTCAAGTTTATGGCCGCAGGCGGAGGGTGCGTTGCCGCTTTGCTGCTTTCGCCCTTGCCATGGCGGCTGGGAGGCGATCTGGCCGGTCTTACCCAGCCCGGGCCTCTGCCTCTGCCCCGGGGAAAGGAAGAGCGAAAACGCAGCCTGTACAGTATGGGGCAGAATCTTGTTCCCGTGGAAGTGCGCATAGTGGATGGAACAGCCCGCCAGACTTCGCCTCCCGCCAAGAAGCAACTGGAAAAGGCGGGCAGTCCGTTCCCCTGCCGCGGAATAACCAGTCTGCCCGCGTCTGAAATTCAAAATCTGGCCCGCCCCTCCCGAATAACCTCTCCTCTTCTAAAAAAGAACGGCAGACTGGAGGAGGTAAGCTGGAAAGAAGCCTTGAGCGCTCTGCAAGCTGGTCTTCATATGGCGGGCGCATCCGTTGCCGTTGTCAGCGGAGAAGAGTTCAGTACAGGCGCAATCTTACTGCGCCGCCTGGTAAAAGGCAACGGCAGCGACAATTTTTTCCGTGCTCCCGACCAGAGCAGCTCTCAGCTTCAGGCCGCCGCTTTGCTGGGAATTACCGGGGCGCTTTCCTTCGATATCGCAGAAAGCAGCTGCCTGCTCACCATCGGGGCGGACTGGCTGGAAAGCTGGGGCCCTTCATATTATCTGCGCAACCGACTGTTTGCAAATGAATCTTTCGGCGAGAGCGGCCTGCGCCTGCTCCCCCGTCATATTTATTGCGGTCCTTATAAGAATGCCACTGCCCGACATGCCGATATCTATCTTCCCCTCAGACCCGGCGATGAGGGGGCTCTGCTTTTGGGGCTGGGCAGCAGAATTCTGGCTTCGCGTTCTTCCTGTTTGCAAAAAAGCGAACTGGGGAAGGTTTATTTGGAAGTATTTGAGAAAGTATTTGCAGCGGGGGAGCTTGAACAGGCCGCCAGAGCAACCGGGCTTCCTCTAAATGAGCTGGAGCGGCTGACTTCCTGGCTGCTGGCTGCCGAGCGTCCGCTGGTTGTGCTGGGCAGCGCTCTGGGGCTCAATCAGAGCCCGCATGTGCAGGTCCTGGGAATTTGTCTGAATCTGATGCTGGGCAATTATGGCCGCAGCGGCGGGTTATATGCCCTGCCCTTACCTGAAAACAGGGGCGGAGATTTCAACACCTGGCTGGGGCTTCTCCTTGCCGGAAAAACTCAGCCCCCCCGCTGTCTGTTATTGCATAGCTGCAACCCGGTATATACCTTTGCCGGAGCAGACAGAAGGCAGACGGACAGGTTGAATGAGCTTCTGGCAGACATTCCGTTTAAGGTTGCCTTGAGCGTATACAGCAATGAGAGCTCAGCCCGCTGCGATCTTGTCTTGCCCATAAGAGCAGGCCTTGAGAGCTGGGAGCAGGTTTATTGTCCGGCAGGCGAAGGGCGCTCCGGCTCTTTCGGCGTTGCATCCCCTGCGGCGCCCGCGCCTGCAAATGTGCCGAGCGTGGCGGAAATCATTGCTTCATTGGCGGAGGGGAGTTTGAAAATCAGCGACAACGCGCTGCCCGCTGAAAAAAAGGTGTTTGCCGACAGTTGTTCCCGACTGGGCATTGCCCGATCCGCTCTGGGCTCAGATGTTTTTTCCGCTTCTTTTGCTGCCGAATTGGACTTGCCCCCAATGGCAGGTTTGCTTAACATGGGGTTATGTGATAAAAAGAACATATTGCCG
Organism: Desulfovibrionaceae bacterium; assembly: GCA_017421085.1. Lineage (GTDB taxonomy): Bacteria > Desulfobacterota > Desulfovibrionia > Desulfovibrionales > Desulfovibrionaceae > RGIG1962. The sequence goes on from JAFQMU010000025.1 coordinate 2,027, forward strand.
GAACATTTCCACTCTCAAAATATGTTCTGCGGGTTGGAGCTGGTTGTGCTGGCATATCAGGAGCATTTGAATTTCAGCATGGGCCTTTCCTGTTATCGCTCGCAGTCTTTGCTTAACAAGGCTGTGGCGGAAGGAAGGGGAAAAGAGGGAATTGCCTGGCTGCATCCGCTCGAGGCGCGTCAGCTTAATCTTGAAAGCGGCGACAGAGCAGCCCTGTTTGCCGGAGAAAAACAGTTTAATGTTATAATTGCCCTGACAGAGGGGCTTGCCCCGGGCTGCGTGGGGATGTACGCGGGCTTCGGGCATCAGGGCGGCGATGAGTTTTCCAGAGGATATGGGGTAAATGTATTTGATTTGTTTGAGTTTGTTTTTGACCCCGACCTGAACGTGAGCTGCTACCGGCAACCTGAAATCAGGATAAAACGGAACTGAGCATCAACATGGCGCATGAAAAAGAATTTAAGGTAAAATGGGGAATGGTTATCGACATTGACCGCTGCACCGGGTGCGGCGCCTGCATGGTCAATTGTCAGGTTGAAAACAATCTGCCGCCCGCCTCGGAAGATTCAAGCCGCCTGCGGGCAGCCAACTGGATGATGGTGTATGAAATTTCAAATCAGAAGCCGTTTCCTGATCATGATTCGGCATTTATGCCGAGGCCGTGTCAGCAGTGCGGCAACCCTCCCTGCGTATCGGTGTGTCCGGTAATCGCCACTGATAAAAATAAGGATGGCGGCATTGTCAGCCAGGTGCATCCCCGCTGCATCGGTTGTCGCTACTGCATGGCCGCCTGCCCCTATCATGCGCGTTATTTCAACTGGTTTGAGCCCAAATGGCCGGAGGGCATGGCGAAGACCATCAGCCCTGATGTTTCAACCCGCCCCCGCGGGGTGGTTGAAAAGTGCACTTTCTGTCATCATCGTCTGCTGCAGGCCAGAGAGGCTGCCCGGCAAAAGGGGCGCGACCCCTCTCAGCTTCAGGACGGGGAATATGTAACCGCCTGCTCCAAAGGTTGCCCCAATGGAGCCATCTTGTTCGGCGACTTAAATAACCCCAGACACAGGGTGCATGCGCTGGCCAAAAGCCGTTTTGCCTTCCGCCTGCTGGAGCGGTTGAATGCCGACCCGCAGGTCTATTATATTTCCCGTCGGGAATGGGTGCAGCGGATGAGCGAAACCGCCCTTAACGAAGAAATCATCAATGATAAAAGCAATAACAAGTCCGGCTGATCCGGCTGCGCTGCCATGAAGGGAGAGATGGGCAGAAGGGCTGTCTCTTTATTTACAAGGAAAGCCGTATTTGCAGTATTTTTTGCAGTTCAACGTTGTTTTGAAGTCTGTCTTCCGGCTCCTTTCCTGAAATCTCCATAAATTAATTGCATTTAAACAGGGGCTGAGGTATAAAACAGAAAATTTTGGTTTGTGGCGTATTTTATTCATGCTCAAGAAAAATTTCACAATGGAATCGCGGCTTGGCGGGTTGTTTTGTCGGCAGCGGTTCCTGGGTGATGCAAAGCGGGGAAATACATGCAAAATTCACTGAGCAGCGATTTCATAAGTGAAATTGTTCGCAAACACAACAATGACCCTCAGCAGCTCACAGCCATCCTGCATGATGTGCAGGAGGCATCCGGCCAGAACTATGTGGCAAAAGAGTGGGCCGGGCAGATTGCCGGGCTGCTGAAACTTCCCATAGCACATGTCTATGAAGTTCTGACCTTCTACTCCATGTTCAGCACCGTTCCGCAGGGCAGGGTGCTTATCGAAATCTGCAACAGCGCCTCCTGCCGCTTCAACCGCTCGCAGGAACTGCTTGGCTGGTGTCGGGAAGAACTTGGCATCGGAGTCGGCGAAATCACCCCGGACGGCGAATTCGGCATTGTTTACACCAGCTGCGTCGGCGCCTGCGATGTGAGCCCGGCTTTGAAAATCGGGGACGACGTATACGGAAACTTGGACCGCAGCAAATTCACCCAGTTAATTGCCAGCTTCCGGGAAAACCGTCCGGAACTTAGGGAGCCGCTCATATGTCAAAGCTGATTAATCTGATTTCCATCGGCGCCGGTGAAATGCACCCTGAATCCATTGAGGATTATCAGAAATTTGGTGGGTTCGAGGCCCTAAAAAAAGCCATGGGCATGCAGCCCGCCCGGATTGTAGAAGAAGTCAAAACCGCAAAGCTGCTGGGAAGAGGCGGGGCAGCTTTCCCCATAGGCATCAAGTGGGAGCATCTGCTGCACATTGAAGGCAGCCCGAAATATATTGTGTGCAATGCTGATGAAGGCGAACCGGGCACCTTTAAAGACCGTTTCGTTCTGCGGCAGATACCGCTGCGCATGATTGAGGGGATAATCATTGCGGGTTATGTGTTTAACTCTCCTCAGGCGTATATTTATCTGCGCGGAGAATACCGCGATCTGAACAAAATACTGAAGAATATCATTGCCAAAGCGAAGGCCGCCGGATTTCTCGGCAAGAATATTCTGGGAAGCGGTTACAGCCTGGAAATCGATATCGTTTCCGGGGCTGGGGCATATGTCTGTGGTGAAAACTCCGCCCTGCTCAACTCCACCGAAGGCAAAGTGGGGCGCCCCCGCATCAAACCCCCGCATCTGGCTGAAGTGGGCCTGTTCCAGATGCCCACCCTGGTCAACAATGTTGAAAGTTTTGCTGCGATTCCTGAAATTGTAATCATGGGCGGGCAGAAATATCTTGAGCTCGGCCACCCTGACAGCGGAGGCAGCAAGCTAGTCTGCCTTTCCGGACACTGCGCCAGACGGGGAACTTATGAGATTCCTCTGGGCAAATCCACTTTGCGTGATGTGATTTATGACGAAGAACTCGGCGGCGGAATGGCCGGCGGCAGGAAGCTGAAATTCTTCCATCTGGGTGGGCAGAGCGGCCCGATCGGGCACCCTGATCAGCTCGATACGGTTTACAGCTACAGCGATTTACGCGCTGCCGGTCTGAGCGTCGGCTCAGGGGCAGTGGTTGTGATGGATGATTCTGTTTCAATTCTGGAATATCTCCAGTCTGTGAACGAGTTTTTCATTCATGAGTCATGCGGCAAATGCGTTCCCTGCCGGGAGGGCAACCGCCAGATTAAGAAAATTCTTGACCGCCTGCTTATTCCTGGTGCAGCCGACCGTGAAGACCTGGCAAACCTGCGCAGGTTGATTGATACCATGACGGCGGCCTCCTTCTGCGGTCTGGGGCAGACTGCCGCTGTGGCCATTAATACAGCCTGGAAGCATTTCAAATCTGAGTTTGAGGCCAATGTGGCAAAGGCCTGAACATTAAAACGGCAATAGGATAGCACTATGAACAAAGAAATGGTCAATCTGACTATTGACGGAGTAGCCGTCACTGTTCCGGCTGGAACCACTATTCTGGAAGCGGCCCGTCAGGTCAATATCAATATCCCTGCCCTTTGCGACCACCCCGACCTGCGCAGACGCGCGGTATGCCGCCTTTGCGTGGTGGAATGCAACGGCGGGCGCAAGCTGAAAGCCGCCTGCGCCAATGAAGTGTGGGAAGGCGCAAATGTAGTTACCGATAATGCTAGAATTCGCCAGATTCGCCGCACCACGCTGGAATTGATTCTGGCTGATCACCCGAAAGAATGCCTGTCGTGCGTGCGCAGCGGTTCCTGCGAGCTTCAGTCTCTTGCGGAACGTTTCGGCGTTCGCGAGCCTGCCTTTGAGGCGGAAAATCAGGCCGCTCCTGCAGCCGTTCACTCAGGGGCGCTGATTCGCGATATGCGCAAATGCGTGAAGTGCGGCCGCTGCATTGCTGCATGCAGAGAAATTCAGCAGGTACACGCAATCAACTCTGTTTCGCGCAGCATTACTTATTCGTTGGGTACGCCGTATAACTCCATGCTTGGAGAAGGCGCCTGCACCTTCTGCGGCCGCTGCGCATCGGTCTGCCCGGTGGGGGCTATTTATGAAAACGAGCAGATTAACGATGTATTTGCTGCCCTGGCCGATCCCGAAAAGCATGTAATCGTGCAGACAGCGCCTGCTGTCCGGGTGGCGCTGGGTGAAGGCTTCGGCCTGCCCGCCGGGGCCGTCAGCACCGGGAAAATGGTGGCGGCTCTCAAGCGTCTTGGTTTTGCCAGGGTGTTTGACACCGATTTCAGCGCCGACCTGACCATTATGGAAGAAGGATATGAATTCCTTGATCGGGTTAAAAACAACGGCACTCTCCCCATGATTACCAGCTGCTGTCCCGGATGGATTAATTTTGCGGAAATTCACTTCCCCGATTTGCTTGATCACCTTTCCAGCTGCAAATCTCCTCAGCAGATGTTTGGGGCTGTGGCTAAAACCTACTATGCCCAAAAGGCAGGCATTGAACGGGAAAAAATCTGCGTGGTGTCAATTATGCCCTGTACGGCTAAAAAGTTTGAATGCGCCAGGCCGGAAATGCAGGAAGCGCCCGATCCCGATGTCGATTTTGTGCTCACTACCCGCGAGCTGGTCAGAATGCTCAAGGTCTCAGGCATTGAAATGGATAAGCTGCCTGATGCCGAGTTCGACCGGATTA
>JAFQMU010000204.1 GCA_017421085.1 Desulfovibrionaceae bacterium
ATCCGCGATGATGAGGCATGGTTTAAGCAGGCAGAAGCCGGGGTAAGGGAGCTGGTTGACAGGGGAGAGCTGCTGCGCTCTGCCTGCGGAAAGCTATATTACTCCAGCCGCAAGCAGCCTCAGCGCAATGTGGACCTGCGGGGAGCCGGATCTTCTTTTATGATAGTGGATCAGGAAGGGAATGTAATCGGGACAATTGACGGCATGCGCGCCTGGCATGAAAGCCACCCCGGGGCCGTATATATTCACAGCGGCAAAACCTACAGGATTGAGCGCATAGATGAAGGCGCCCAGACTATTTATGCCTCTCCTGCCAAAGTTTCCTATTATACACGAGTGCGTTCGCAAAAAGAAACGGTTATTCTGGAAGTGAAGGCTCAGCAGCGCCTGTCTGCATGCCCGGTTTACTTCGGCCGCCTGCGCGTAACAGAGCGGATTACCGGCTACGAACGACGCTGCGCCCGCTCAGGCCGCCTTCTGGGAGTCACCCCTCTGGATGCGCCGGCATTTGTCTTTGAAACAGAAGGTATCTGGTTTAGTATTGACGAGAACCTGCAGCGGAAAACCGAAGCCGCCCTGATTCATTTTATGGGCTCGATTCATGCACTGGAGCATGCAGCCATTGGCATTCTTCCGCTGCTGGTGATGTGCGACCGCAATGACCTGGGCGGAATTTCCATCCCCATGCACCCGCAGGTGGGGCGTCCGGCGGTCTTTATCTATGACGGGCTGCCCGGCGGAGCGGGGCTTGCCCGTGAGGCGTTCAGCAAAGCTCAGGAGCTGCTCAACCATGTGTATAAGACCATTGCCGGTTGTTCCTGCGAGCTGGGTTGTCCGTCCTGCGTGCATTCGCCCAAATGCGGTTCGGGAAACCGCCCCATAGACAAGCATGGAGCCCTGTTTCTGGCCCGCTGCCTGGCGGCGGAAGAGGCTGCATCGGACGCTGCCGGGGCCTTGCCGGAACATGAGGACCTGATGGCGGAAATCAATACAACCCCACCGCCTGCCCCGGTCTCAATGCCTGCCGCTTCTGAAATCCCGACTTCGGAGCTGACATCTCCTGAGATCCAAGCGGAGAGCTGCGCTGATTATCTTGTGCTGGATGTGGAAACCCAGCTGTCCGCTGCTGAGGTGGGCGGCTGGCACCGCGCTGCTGAAATGCGGGTAAGCGCCGCTGTGGTTTATGACTCCCGCACCAATGAGTTTAAATCCTATCTGGAAGCGGATATGCCCGCTCTGCTCATGCTTCTGGCCTCTGCCCCGCTGGTGGTCGGCTTTAATTTAAAACGGTTTGATTACAGTGTGCTTTCCCGCTATGCCCCGGGCGGAAAGAGCTTCTTCAAAAAAATTCCTACCCTGGACATGCTGGAGCAGATTCAGGGAAGGCTGGGTTACCGAGTCTCACTGGACAATCTGGCCCAGGCCACCCTGAATGCCCCCAAATCGGCCGATGGCATGCAGGCCCTGCAATGGTGGAAAGAAGGGCGTCTGGACAGAATCTGCGCTTACTGCCAGGATGATGTGCGCCTGACCCGCGATTTGTATCTGCACGGTAAAAAGCAGGCTTACTGCCTGTTTACCAACAAGGCGGGGCAAAAAGTGAGAGTGGCCGCCGCCTGGTCGGATAGTGAGCAACGGCAGCGATAAGAACGAAAAGCATTGCTCCGTCTGTGCTGAAATTATCTCTTCATACAGCCGGATTTGCATGTTATTTGTGGAGTGAGTTGACATTATTGGCCATTTTTTTGCTTAAATGAGTTGACAAAACCGCTGATTTGGAGCAAACGCTTGTTTGTATGGGGTCGGAGTATAATTCACTTGACAAAATCAGTGCAAGTTGTACGATATCCCTACATACCTACGTTTATGCGCCTGTCTTTGACAGGTGAAGTAAGGAAAAACTTATGGAGAGCCGTCCTAGGAGGGATTCGCAAATGACTATTAAACGCTATGCCTTACTCTTGACTATGGCCCTTGCCCTGATGGTAGGTTTTGGTTGCTCTAAGTCCAGCGATGTTGCTGAAGAAGCTGTCGGCCAGATTACCCCTGAAATGCAGGCTGCGATGGACACCATCACCAACGACAAAATCTACTTCGCCTTCGACCGCTATGACATCAGCCTTGACTCCCAGGAAATCCTGAAGCAGAAGGCTAATGCCCTGCGCACCTATCCGAGCATTATTGTTCAGATTCAGGGCAACTGCGACGAACGCGGCACTCAGGAATACAACCTTGCCCTTGGCGAACGCCGCGCCCGCGCTGCCTATGAGTATCTGCTCCGCCTTGGCGTACCTGCCGATCAGATGCAGATGATTTCCTACGGTAAAGAACGTCCGGCCGTTACCGGCACCGGCGAAGCCGTATGGGCTCAGAACCGTCGTGACGAGTTCGTAATCATTGGCTACTAGTCGAATAAAATATGATGATAAAAGCCGGCCCATTCAGGTCGGCTTTTTTTGTATGCATGGAAGTCTGTCGGGGTCAGGCTTAAGTGAGAGGCAGTTAATGGCCTCAGCGGCCTCAGCCCGGATATGGCTGTTTAGCTGGCCGGCAGCGCCAGTTGTTGCAGTAATTTATGGTCTGAAAATACCCGGCGCAAACAGTCTGCTTAAACTTCAGGGGTTTGTCTTGAAAAATGAATTGCTGCCGATTTTGCCGTAATTGGGCAGGTCATTTGTCCTGAAGCGTAACCGCAAGCTGAAGGTTCTAAATTCAGATTTTTGTGAGAGATGAGCTCATAAAAAACCGGCAAAGCTTCTCGCCTTGCCGGTTCTGTTTTTCTGAGATTAAAGCGGCTTAAGCCCGCTTCAGCTCCAGAGCCTTTTGGAGCATGGTATCGGTGGTGGTAATAATCTTGCTGTTAAACTGGAAGCCCCGCTGGTTGGTAATCATGTAAGTGAACTGGCGGGCAATATCCACGTTGGACATTTCCAGACTGGTGGATACAATTGAACCCAGATTGGCTGTGTCGGCCACCCCTTCAATTGCAGCCCCCGATTCCAGTGTGGCTGAGTAGAGGTTGTCGCCTTCCGCCTTCAAATCCTGCTCGCCCTGGAAAGTAAACAGAGGAATCTGGAATTTATCCTGATGTTGGCCGTTATCATAGTGCACACTCAACACCCCGCTGGCATCAATGCTGATTCTCTGCATCCAGCCTTCAGCATAACCGTCACTGCTGCGGTTGAGCGTACTTACCTCGCCGCTGTATGCCTGGGTGCGTTCTCTGTTTCCCTTGGCAGGTGCGGTATTCCCGGCGCCGGTATATCCGGACAGATTATTCGGGTCACTGCCGATGGCAGCGGCCTGAACCGAGCCTGCCGCAGACTCAAAGCCCAGCCCGAAGTCCAGATTGAAAGTCTGAGCGGCATTGGTAGTGCCGGAAGCGTTGCTGTTCTTAAATACGGTGTTGAGTGAAACGCCGCTCGCCCCAACCGGAACGCTGTTCCAGGTGGTGAGGTCGTGAATATTTGCTCCACTGCCGGGCACAAAGGCGCTCATGTTTTGCAGCTCACCGTCAGAGGTGAAGGTCATTGTTCCCGAGAGCAGAAGACCGGCCCCTACAGTGCCTGCAAACCCCGCCCTCCCGTCTTCGGATGCAGGGATACTTACCGTATATTGAATGATCTTACGGCCGTCGCCGTTGTGTTCCACCAGGTCGTAGTTTATGTTCAGTTCATGCTGCTGGCCCTGGCTGTCATAGATTATCGTTGAGTTTGAGTAACCGCTTGCCCCCATGGGAGGGTCGCCGGCAGCATTATAGCTAAGCGCGAGTGAAAAGAAAGGATTGGCTGCATTAGTCGTCTTTGCTTCGGTCATTCCCAAGTTGGAAATAACCGTGGCCCGGGTAGTGGCCTTGCCCGGCATATACATTTCTGTGTTGGGGTCAAGACGAATAGCTTCTAAAGTTCCGCCGACAGCGCTGCTGATTCGCCGTCCCATCAGATTCAGGCCGGAAGGATTGACCAGCCAGCCATCCTTATTGAAATTAAAGTTGCCTGCCCGGGTATAATAGGCCCCGTTTTCATTGCTTACCTGAAAGAAACCCTTGCCGTTGATGGCAAGGTCAGTTACCTGACTGCCGGCCTCAAAGGCTCCGTTTTCATAAAACCGGGTAATAATTGCCGAGGTGGCCGAACCATGACCCATTTGCGAATAACTGGTAGGCAAAACATCCCCACGTCCAATGGCATTGGAGGGGGTGGTCAGCGCAGTGCTCATCAGGTCTTCAAACAGGTGGAGGCGTTCCTTATAGCCCACGGTGTTCAGGTTGGACAGATTGTTGGAAATCGTGCCCATTCCTTCGCCCAGAGCTATAAGACCGGTGGCCCCGATATATAGGGAGCTCATCATGACAGTGATCTCCTGTTAAAAATTAATTCATCTATGGTTGAGGAATTTTACCCGCAAACCCGGCAGGGGAAAAATATTCCTCCCTGCCGGATTAAAAGCACAGAGCATGCCATTTTCAGCCTGCTTTTAAGGTCAAGAGGCCAGTGTTTTGTCAGACAGCGATATAGTTATATAACTGCCTGTAATTACTGAATTTTAAAAAAAGTTCTTGCATTTTATATAATGAATGGTGTAATCATGGTCTTTACCGTTTTGAGCAAGCAGTTTAAGCGGCAGTTTTTCCTGAATTTCAGGCCGGGGGATGCAATGCCGAAGTTGCCGGACGCCGTATCAGTTTGCTGCTCTGATGGCGGATGCTTTAAATTGCGTATATTGGAGATTGGATATGACCCGCAAAGACCGTACCGAAGGCATATACAGCCGCCGCGAAGTGCTTGATGAAAGTGAGCGCAGGCAATATTATCTGATTCAGTTGAAAGATTTGCTGTCTTATGCATCACGTTATTCTGAAGACGTCAAAAAGCGTTTTGACCGCACCCAGTTTGATGTGGAAAAATTCAAGGCCCTCACCGACCTCAAGCATATTCCCATTTTAAAGAAAAAAGAGCTGATCTTTTTGCAGTCCATGGGGCCGCGTCTGGGGGGGCTTCTGACCAAGGATGTGGGAGAACTGAAGCGCATTTTTCTTTCCCCGGGCCCGATTTTCGACCCTGAAGACCGCAATGACGACTACTGGGGGTATACCGAAGCCTTTTATTCAGTCGGCTTCCGCCCCGGCGATGTGGTGCAGATTACCTTCAACTACCATCTGGCCCCCGCCGGACTGATGTTTGAAGAGCCGCTGCGCAATCTCGGCTGCGCAGTAGTGCCGGCCGGACCGTCCGATGCCACCACCCAGCTGGATATCATGCAGAAACTGCGCGTATCCGGTTATGTGGGCACCCCCAGCTATCTGATGCATCTCGCCCAGAAAGCGGAAGAGAAGGGGCTCAACCCGCGCAAGGATTTGTTCCTTGAGGTGGCCTTTGTAACCGGGGAAAAGCTCTCTGAAAAAATGCGCAATCAGATGGAGAAAAAATTTGACGTGATTGTGCGCCAGGGCTACGGCACTGCCGATGTAGGCTGTATCGGCTATGAGTGCTTCCATAAATGCGGGCTGCATATCGCCAACCGCGCTTTTGTTGAAATCTGCCATCCCGATACCGGCATCCCGGTAAAAGACGGAGAAGTCGGGGAAATTGTGGTAACTGCCTTCAATAAAACCTATCCGCTGATTCGTCTGGCCACCGGAGACCTGTCTTATATAGACCGGGCGCCATGCGCCTGCGGGCGCACCAGCCCCCGTCTGGGCAGTATTGTGGGGCGGGTGGACACCACCGCCAGAATCAAGGGCATTTTTGTTTATCCTCATCAGGTTGAGCAGGTAATCAGCCGTTTTGAGGAAATCAAGCGCTGGCAGATTGAAGTGACCAATCCCGGCGGCATTGACGACATGACTCTGTTTATAGAAGCTGTTAACTTCAGGCGCGAAGATGAGCTGTTGCATCAGCTGCGTGAAAAAATCAAGCTCCGCCCCAACCTGAAGGTGCTGGAGCCCGGCACTCTGCCTCAGCAGATTCGCCCCATTGAAGACAGGCGCATTTGGGATTAGTCGCCTCTTTACGCAGTTTGCCCGAAGCGATGATGCAGGGAGAAGACCATGCCGGAATTGCCGGAAGTTGAAATTGTGCGCCGCACCCTGGAGCCCCACCTCCTGGGGCGGCGCATTGTCGGCCTCAAAGCCTTATGGGAGAAATCTCTGGTAATTTCAGAGCCCGCCCGCGCTCTGTTCAGCGCCCGCCCCGCCTGGCTGATTCTCGGTCTGAAGCGGCGCGGCAAGCTGTTGCTTGTGGAGCTGGGAGAGCTCAAAGATGGGCCGCCCCGTCTGTTTATGGGATTTCATTTAAAAATGACCGGACAGGTGCTGGTCAAGCCGGCAGGAGCCGAGCCAGGCAGACATACCCGATTGATTTTTCAGATTGAAAATGACAACGGCATAAGCAACAGTATCTTTTTCGATGATATGCGCAAGTTCGGCTTTTGCCGGGTGATGTTGCCGGAAGAAATGGCGGAATGGAGTTTCCTGCGCAAACTTGGCCCTGAGCCGCTGGAAATTGAGGCGGAGCGTTTTGCCGCCTGTTTTTGCAGGCCGGAAAAAGGGGCGGACGGTAAAGATATTCTGCTTTCAGGCAGGGTAAAGAATCTGCTGATGAACCAGGAAGTAGTGGCCGGAGTGGGGAATATCTATGCCGATGAGGCCCTGTTCCGGGCCGGGATTCGCCCTGACCGCCCCGTATGCGAGCTGAATAAGCAGAAATTGCTTTGTCTGGCCGAATGCGTTCAGGAGGTGCTCAGGCTCGGCATTGCAGCCGGAGGCAGTTCCATTCGCGATTACCTGGATGCCGACGGCAAGGCGGGGGCATTTCAGGAAGAGTTTCAGGTATATGGCAGAAAAGGGCAGCCCTGCCCCAGATGCGGCAGGGCGCTGGAGCATATGAAGCTGGCAGGTCGCAGCACCGTGTTTTGCTCTTTCTGCCAAAGTTGAACGCATTCTGATCGCCTGAATATCCGGGGTGAAGCGTATTTGCCGGATCTGCCGGAGGCAGCGGCTATTAATGCTGTGTTGCCGGACATGCGGCGGCTGTTTCCATTGCCGTAAGGGAACAAAAATTTCTCAAAGGCTGCATGAAATAAGCGTAAAACTCTGCAATCCAAAAGCGTGAGCCGAACGTGTTGAGATTTTTGGCAAAGCCGGAAAATACAAAGTGTCTGTAACCCGGCAAAACAAATTCCGGCATCACCGGGCAGGCAATGAGCAAAAAAGCAAAATACAAGAATTTCATCCTTCCCTTTGTTCTGTTTTTTTGCCTGGCGACACTGGCGGCGTGGCTGTTTATTCCCTGGCTGCTTGAGGGGGAGCCTGCCGGGCTTGCCGCCCGCAATCCCAGCCGGGCAGCGGCCGGTC
>JAFQMU010000205.1 GCA_017421085.1 Desulfovibrionaceae bacterium
CAGTGGGCACCGTGCTCATTCAGGAAGGCACCCTGCATCAATATGATGTGTTTGTGTGCGGGGTATTTTCAGGCCGGGTGCGCGCCATGCTCGATGACCAGGGCCGCTCCATCACCTCAGCCGGGCCGTCCATGCCGGTGGAAGTGCATGGATTTGAGGGCGTTCCTGAAGCGGGAGAAGAATTCATCGCCGTGGCCGATGAAAGGCTGGCCCGCCGCATTGTGGACGAGCGCGCCATCCGCCAGCGCGAACGCGAACTGGCCCGCGAATCGAGAGTTACTCTCGAAACATTCCTGGCCAGCCGTCCCACCGATGTGGAAACCCTCATTCTCAATCTGGTGCTGAAAACCGACGTGCAGGGTTCTCTTGAAGCGATTACCGAAGCCCTGAAGAAAATGGGCAACGAAGAAGTGCGCGTCAACGTGGTGCATGGCGGCGCAGGCTCCATTACCGAATCGGACGTGCTGCTGGCCTCGGCGTCCAATGCCATTATCATCGGCTTTAACGTGCGCCCCACCGCCAAGGTAAAAGACCTGGCTGAACAGGAAAAAGTGGAAATCCGCTTCTACGATATCATTTACAACCTGTCCGATGAAATCAAAAAGGCCATGGAAGGCATGCTCGCCCCGGTAATTACCGAAGTTTACCTGGGTCAGGTAGAAGTGCGCGAAACCTTCAACCTGCCCAAGGTCGGCACCATTGCCGGCTGCTTTGTGGTTGACGGTAAAATTACCCGCAACGCAGGGGTTCGCCTGCTGCGCGAAGGGGTAGTGGTTTATACCGGACGGGCGGCCTCGCTCAAGCGTTTCAAGGACGATGTGCGCGAAGTGGTCAAGGGCTACGAATGCGGCCTTTCCCTTGAAAACTTCAACGACATCAAGGTGGGCGATATCGTGGAAGCCTTTGAACAGCAGGAACAGGCGGCCAAACTTGACTAAAACGCCCGCCTGCGCGCCTGCAATGGCGAAACATGTTTGACCGGGGGCGGGCATAGGCCCGCCCCTCTTTAAAAAAGCGGGCACACCGGGCAGAAGGACTCCCGCCCCCGCCCCTTATGCCTTCACAAATCAGAACATGAGCGGACGCCTTTAAACAACTTCCGCTCAAAAGCGCAGTGCGCAAGAAAAATGCGGGGGCTCAGATGGTCGTAGGTATTCTTACTGTAGAATATGCCCTGCACGGCAATGATTCGCTCAAGGGCAAAAGGCGCATCGCCAACAGCGTTAAACAAAAAACCCGCAACACCTTTAATGTGTCCATTGCCGAGGTGGGCAGCGAAGACTCTCTGTCGCGCCTGCGCCTGGCTGTTGTGTCGGTGAGCAACAGCGAAAGACACCTGACCAGCCGCCTCACCAAGTGCCTTTCTCATCTGGAAGCCTGCTGCTCAGAAGAAATGGTGTTCAGCGATATTGAATATTACGGAGTGGATTAACCCATGCAAGCCGCTGTTTCCGCAATTTGCGAAACACTGAAGAATCATGATAATTTCCTGATTGTGGCCCACGCCATGCCCGATGGAGACGCCATCGGAGCGCAGTTGGGGCTGGCCCTCATTCTGCAAAAGCTGAATAAAAATTTCCGCTGTTATAATGTTTCCGGTTATCCAGCCGTGTTTGACTGGGCGAACCCGGGTTTTGCCTTTGCCCAAAGCCTGGATGAGCTGGGAGACTTCAAGCCGGAGGTGTGCATTTTCGCCGATTGCGGCGACAGCCTGCGGGCCGGTGAAGAAATGGCCCGCTGTCTGCATGATAAAGTTTTTCCGCTCACCGTTTCCATTGACCACCATCGGGAAAACCCGGAATTTGCCGACATAAACTGGGTAAACCCCGATGCCTCGGCCGCCTCCTGCATGGTGGGAAAAATTGCCGGGGAGCTGAACATTCCCCTGCAAGACTGGCTGGGACAGGCGGTTTATCTGGGTCTGGTGGAAGATACCGGCTCCTTCAGCTACGGCAATACCGACGCCGAAACTTTGTCCATGGCAGCGGAAATTGTGAAGCTGGGCCTGAGCGTGGGCCGCTTCAACGCCTGCCTGGAAAACACCTGGAGCCTGAAACGCTTCTGCTTCTGGGGCGAGCTTTCCAGCCGGATAAATCTGGCCCATGCCGGTTCCATAGCCTATGTGTGCGTAACCCGACAAATGCTCGAGGCCGCCGGGCTTGACGTGTCGGATCTCAGCGACTTCGCCTCCACCCTGCGCAGAATAAGAGGGGTGAAAATCAGCGCCCTGGTGCGCGAAAACGGCGAAAACCGGGTGAAAATCAGCATGCGCTCGGCCCTTGGAGTAAACGTACAAAAGGTGGCGGGCAAATTCGGAGGCGGCGGGCACAAAAATGCGGCAGCCATGGAGCTGAGCGGCAATATCGATGAGGCGCTCCAGGCAGTTCTGCCGGAAATGATCAGGGCAGCCGATGCTGCCGAGCCGGAAAGTTCCATTTTCTCCCGCCCTCTGTCTGAAAACAAAGCCTCCGACGCGCCGGAGCTGTCTGAACCTTGGTTATGCGCAATGTCTGAAACATTCAAAGCCAAACTTACCAATAAAGTAGACGGCATTCTGGTCATCAACAAGCCGCGCGGCCCTTCATCAACTCAATGCCTGAGCAGGGTGAAACGGGCCCTGGGGGTAAAAAAAGCCGGTCACGCAGGCACCCTTGATCCCATGGCCGACGGGGTTCTGCTGCTGCTGCTGGGGCAGGCGACAAAACTTTCATCATATCTGATGGGAAGGAAAACATACAGCGGAATTATTGAACTCGGCCGCACAACCGATACCTGGGACGCAGAAGGGCAGACCATTGAAACTAAAGATATTGACAATATATCCCTTTTGCAGGTAAGACAGGCTGTTGAGGATTGGATATCTCTAAAGGAACAGGCTGTTCCCCCCTACTCGGCCGCCAAGCACCAGGGGCAGCCCCTTTATCGGCTGAGCCGCAAAGGCGAAGCTGTTCCTCAAAAAACCAAGACGATTGAAATTTTCAGGGCGGAGCTTCTGGATTTTACCCCGCCCTGCCTTAAATTTCGGGTAGAATGCAGTTCGGGCACCTACATCCGGTCCCTGGCCCACAGCTTGGGGATTCGCCTAGGCACGGGAGCCACCCTGACTGCACTGACCCGGGAATACAGCCATCCCTTCAGTCTGGATCAGGCTGTTTCCGCAAGCGAAGCCTGCGACAACCCGGAAGCGGCGCTCAAGCGGGTTGTGGGGCTGGCGGATTCTCTGCCCGGCTGGGTCAAAATAACCCTTTCGGCTGACGAAGCCAGAGCCGTGCGCAATGGTCTGCCTGTTCCCCTGCGGGAGAAGCTCGCTCCCGGCGCGAAGGCGCTGCTGCTTGATGAAAACGGCGCGCCGCTCGCTCTCGCCGAAGCCGCGCAGGAAGCGGAAAACAGCGTGCTGAAAATGCTGAGGGGCCTGTGGCAATAACATTTTATTATCCCAATGGAGGATTACGCTGTGGCAATGACAAGTGAAGAAAAACAGAAAATTATGGCGGAATTTGCTCAGAAAGAAGGCGACACCGGTTCTCCTGAAGTGCAGATTGCCCTTCTCACTGCGCGCATCAATTCTCAGACCGGCCACTTCAAAACCCATGCTAAAGACTTCCACTCCCGCACTGGTCTTCTGCGCATGGTCGGTCACCGCCGCAAGCTGCTCTCCTATCTGAAAAAGATTGATGTGCAGCGCTACCGTGACCTGATTGAAAAGCTCAATCTGAGAAAGTAACGGCAACGGGGGGCCTGCACATCTGTGCAGGCTCCCCTTGTTTCAGGCGGCCTCTGCCGCCGCATCCAAACATTATAACCTGAAGGAAGGGGTTCCCGGACACAGCGTTAATTTCCCCAAACCCTCAAATGCAGCCGGAATTAACCCTGTATCCGGTATCCCCTTCAGAGCACTTCACAAGGAAAAGCGATGGACAGTATTTTTGATGTAAAGAGGGTTGTTACCCAGGTAATGGGGAATGATGTAATCATCGAAACCGGGCGTCTGGCCAATCAGGCCGACGGGGCCGTGTGGATTCAGTGCGGCGGCACGGTTGTTCTGGTCACCGCCTGCTTCGCCCCGCTTGAGCGCGAAACCGACTTCTTCCCCCTCACAGTTGAATACAGCGAAAAAATGTATGCGGCCGGGCGCATTCCCGGTTCATTTTTCCGCCGCGAAATCGGGCGGCCGTCGGAGCGCGAAACCCTGATTTCACGCCTGATTGACCGGCCTGTCCGCCCCATGTTTCCCAAGGGCTTTCCGGCCGAAGTGCAGGTGCTGGCCAATGTAATTTCGGCCGACCAGATAAACGACCCCGATACCCTGGCCCTCACCGGCGCCTCCGCCGCCCTGATGCTCTCGTCCATGCCCTTTAACGGCCCCATTGCCGGGGCGCGCATCGGCCGGATAAACGGCGAGCTTGTTCTCAACCCCACCACCAAACAGCAGGAAGAAAGCGATCTCAATCTGGTGTTCGCAGCCAGCCGCGAAGCCGTGGTCATGGTGGAAGGCGAAGCCCGATTCGCCCTGGAACAGGATATTATCGAAGCCCTCGACTGGGGCAAGCAGGCAATCATCCCCCTGCTCGACGCTCAGGAAGAACTGGCCCGCCTGGCCGCCAAAGAGAAAATTGTCTTCTCACCTGTGGAAATCGCCCCGGAATTTGAGCAGAAAATCAGCGGCATGGCCCGGGAAGATCTGGAAAAGGCCCTGGTTATCCCTGAAAAAATGGACAGACGCCAGGCCCGCGATGCGGTGCGCGACAAGGTGATGGCGGCCCTGCAGGCTGACCCCGCTCTGACGGAAGACCCGGTAGCTCTGGAGACCGCCCAGAGCCAGGCCGGAGAAATTCTGGCTGCACTGGAAAAATCCATTGTGCGGCAACGCATTGTCAGAGAAGGCGTGCGCATTGACGGCCGCGACACCAGAACCGTGCGCCCGATTAAAATCGAAGTGGGCCTTCTGCCCCGCACCCACGGCTCGGCCCTGTTTGCCCGCGGCGAAACCAAGTCTCTGGTGGTCACCACCCTGGGCAGCTCCACCGATGAGCAGCGCATGGACTCCCTGCTCGGCGATGTGAGCAAGCGCTTCATGCTGCACTACAACTTCCCGCCCTACTCGGTGGGCGAAGTGCGCATGCCCCGCGTTTCCCGCCGCGAAATCGGGCACGGCGCCCTGGCCGAAAAGGCCCTCAACCCCATTCTGCCCGATGCCGACAAATTCCCCTTCACCCTGCGCGTGGTGGCCGAAACCATGGAATCCAACGGCTCCTCCAGCATGGCCGCCATCTGCGGCGGAACCCTCTCGCTGATGGATGCCGGGGTGCCCATTCAGGCGCCGGTGGCGGGCGTGGCCATGGGCCTGATCAAAGAAGGCGATGAATTCATTGTGCTCACCGACATTCTGGGCGATGAAGACGCCCTCGGCGATATGGACTTCAAAATCGCCGGTACCAGCGAAGGCGTGACCGCCGTGCAGATGGACATCAAAATTTCGGGCATTCCCACTGAAGTGATGGCCCGGGCCATGCAGCAGGCGAAAGAAGCCCGCCTGCACATTCTGAACGAAATGCATAAGGTGCTTGAGCAGCCCCGCGAAGAACTGTCTTCTTATGCGCCGCAGCACGCCGAAGTCAGCGTCAACCCCGATATCATCCGCCTGATTATCGGCCCCGGCGGAAAGAATATCAAGGCGATCACCTCAGCCACCGGCGCAAGCATCGATATTGACGACTCAGGCAAAATTTCCATTTTCGCCCCCGATACTGAATCAATGGAACGGGCCAAGGAAATGGTGCTCTACTACGACCAGCATGCCGAACTCGGTAAAAATTACCGCGGCAAGGTGGTCAAGGTGATGGAAATCGGCGCGATAGTGGAAATTCTGCCAAATGTGGAAACCCTGGTGCATATTTCCCAGCTCGATACCGAACGGGTGGCCAAAACTGAAAACGTGGCCGCCGTCGGCGATGAAATGGAAGTAAAAGTCATTGAAATCAACGGCGACCGCATCCGGGCCAGCCGCAAGGCCGTGCTGCTTGAAGCGGACGGCATTCCGTGGAACCCGGCCGATACCGCCCGCCCCGCCCCCCGCAGCGATAAGGCCGAACGCAGCGGAAACCGCGAGCGCGGAGAACGCGGCGGACGTGAGAAAGGCCGCGGCAGCCGTGAAAGAAACTGATTAAATGAAATAAACGCGCCCGCCCTCCCCTGGCGGAAGGCGGGCGTAAAATTGAAAGCCCTGATAAATTGACCTGAAAGCAGCCCCGGAATGTGCCGATGACCGGCAACAGGTTCGGCAGGCGGGATTAACGACCGGCGCCTGCACCGGCAGCCCCGGGAGCCTGCGCCGGGGCTGGCCCTTGGTTTTTCCCGGAAATTCAAGTTAAACGGAGCCCACATGAGCAACCCCATTGTAGTTATCGAAACCAATAAAGGCGACATCCGCCTCGAACTTGACCAGGACAAGGCCCCCAACACCGTGGCCAATTTTCTGCGTTATGCGGAAGACGGCTTTTATGCCGACACCCTGTTTCACCGGGTCATTCCCGACTTCATGATTCAGGGCGGCGGCATGGACCTCGACCTCAACCAGAAGCCTACCCCCTACGATCCCATCGCCAACGAGGGGGCGGCCTCAGGTCTGAAAAATCTGCGCGGCTCCATTGCCATGGCCAGAACCAACGACCCCGACAGCGCCACCAGCCAGTTTTTCATCAATCTGAAAGATAACGCCTTTCTCGATTACAACCCCGCCGCCTACAATGGCGACGGTTACGCCGTATTCGGCCGGGTGATTGAAGGAATGGAAGTGGTGGACGCCATTGCCGCCGTATCCACCGGCTTTTTCGGCTATCATGCCGATGTGCCGCTGGAAGCAATTATCATCAAAGCGGTAAGAGTTGAATAAATTCAAATCTGAATGCAGCGCAATCCGGGCGGCCGCAAATGCGGTCGCCTCAGCCCACAGAGGCCGTTTCCCCATGCCAGGGAAGGATTGCGCCGCCGGCCTGAAACTCCGCTTCCCGCAGACCGCAAAACCATGCGCGCCCATTCACCGCTGAAAAAAGTCAATGTAAGTCTGGTCTGCTTCACCTGCAACGACCACGCCCTGCTCTGCCGGAACCTGTCCGCCCTGCCCGGCTGGAGCCTTCTGCCCAGAGAAATCATAGTCGTTGACGATGCCTCGGAAGAAGCGTTTACCCCTCCGCCGGAGCTGCTGAACGCCCCCGGCCTGCCGCCGCTCAAAATAATCCGCACCCCGCGCAATCTGGGTTATGCCGCCGCCAAGAACCTCGGCCTGCACGCCGCATCCTCCCGCTTTCTGCTCTCCATGGATGCGGACATCTCCCCCTGCCCCCGCTGGCTTGAGCTCTGCCTGCCCGCAGCGGCCCGCCCCGAAACCGGTCTGGTCAGCGGGCCGATTATTGCAGACTGCGGCGGGCATCTGTTCGGCAGTTACATGACCCTTACCTATTCGTTCAATACAGAGGTAAGAGGCCGGGTAAAGTTCATTCCGGGGGCTGTCTGGCTGATGCGCCGCTCAGTGTGGCAGGAACTCGGCGGTTATGACGGTTTCAGCGGCAATGCCGGAGAGGACGATTATCTGTGCAGGCAGCTCACTGCCCGCGGCCTTGAGCTCCGGGTGGAGCCCGAGGCCCGCGCCTTTGAACGCCGCCCCATGACCCGCCTGCACATGGCCCGACGCGGCTGGAAATGGCACGGGGCCTCGGTGTATCAGGCCCTCAGGGCCGGGCGCGGTCTGGAAGAGGCGATTAACGTGCTGCTTTACAGCCTGCGCCCCAGAATTCTGCGCTCACGCCGGGCAAACCCGCTTTTTCTCTACTACGACCTGCTTTACCTCACATACGCCCTGCTCGATCTGCTTGCCAACGCTGCCCGGCCGACAGAAAAAACGGCCTGCAGCCACTGCGCCGGGGCCGCCGTTGATCCGGTGCAGATTAAGGATGCCGCCGCATCCTCCTCTCCCCTGCCTCTGCTGCTGAGCTCATTCCAGCCCTGGCTGAAAAAATTTCCGGCCCTGGCCCGGGCTCTGACGGCAGACCTGACCGCCCTGGGCTTTTCCTGCGCTGAGGACTTTATTCTGAAAAAACCGCCCTGTCCGCCTCACCCCGGCCTGAATATTGAACACGCCCTCAATTTTGCCTTTGACCAGGTGGCCCTGAATACGCTAGAACTGAATCTGAAGGAAATTCTGGCCGATTGATTCCCCTTTCGTCCGCACAGGAAAAACGCGGAGCCGCCGCAATTGAGCAGCGCGGCGGACGCACAGACGAATTGGCAGCATCCATACAGCAAGTCATAAGCCGTGAAAAGGATTTTAGGATGAAAAATATTTATATCACCGCCGCCGAACCCTACACCGGCAAATCGCTGGTTGCCTTGGGCATGATGCAGACCCTGCTGCAAAGCGCGGGCAGGGTCGCCTTTTTCCGCCCTATTCTGCAAGGCGATGCAGAGGCGGATGCAGGCAGCCCCGGCAACCCGGTCAAATCATACAGTCCGGACAGCCCCGATGCAGCCCCTGATACCGACCTCAGGCTCATTCTCTCATATTTTGAACTGGATCTGCCCTGGCAGGCGGCCTGCGGGGTGAGCGCGGCCCGCGCCCATGAACTGCTTAACAGCAACCGCCGCAGCGAGTTGATTGAAGAAATTCTGCTCAAATATAAGCGCCTCGAAGCGGAATATGACTTCATTCTCTGCGAGGGCACCGACTTTCTGGGGCGCGACTCCGCCTTTGAGTTTGAGCTTAACACCGAAATCGCCCTCAATCTGGGCGGGGCAATTCTCACGGTGGTGAGCGGCAAAGACCGCTCCGCCGATGATGTGGCCGACTTCTCGCGGCGGGTTCTTGCCCTGCTCAGGGAGCAGGGCCTCGATAACTACGGCCTGATTGTCAACCGCTGCCCCCTCTCAGCCCCAAAACGGCGTGAGCTCGCCGGGCGCATCCGCAATGAAAGCGAGGCAGTCTGCCCGGTATTTATTGTGCCGGAAAATACTGTGCTGGCCCTGCCTCATCTGGGCGATGCGCTGCGTGAAACCGACGCGGTGATGCTCACCGGCCATGCGCGCCTGGAGGCGCTGGTGGAGAATGTGCTTCTGGCCGCCGGAGGAACGGAAAGTTTTCTCAAAGAACTTAAATACGGCAGCCTGGCCCTGACTCCGTCCGACCGCAGCGATATTGTTCTGGCGACCTTGGCTGCCGGGGGTTCATCCGGCTGCCCCGATCCGGCCGGGCTGCTGCTCTGCGGCCGCTCTCCGCTGGCAGCCCCGGTCAGAAAGCTGCTGAACGGGCTTTCCGGGCCGCTTCCGCCCATCATGCACACCAGGCTCGACATAATGCAGGCGGCCCTCAGGCTCACCGGTCTGCACAGCAAAGTTTCCCCGGCTGATACCCGGAAAATCTCCACCGCCCTGGGCCTGTTTGAACGTCACGTCAAACCGGGCCGGATGTTCAAAACCCTGATGAAAACCAAGTCGGACAAAATCAGCCCCAAAATGCTGGAACTGCGCCTGATTGACTACGCCCGCCGTAAAAAAACCCATATTGTGCTGCCCGAGGGCGATGAGGAGCGCACTTTGCAGGCGGTGGAAATTCTGCTTTCCCGCAATGCCGTGAACCTCACCCTGCTTGGCGATGAAAGGCGGATTCGCAGCGCGGCCGGCCGTCTGGACGTAAACATCGACGGTGCCCGCATCATCAACCCGGCTGCGGCCGCCAATCTTGATGACTACGCCGCCGCCTACTACGAACTGCGCAAACACAAGGGCGTCACCCTTGAGCAGGCCAAAGAAATTATGCTCGACCCCATTTATTACGGCACAATGATGCTCTATAAGCGCGAGGCCGACGGGCTGGTTTCCGGCGCGGTGCACACCACGGCCAACACCATCCGACCGGCCTTTGAAATCATCAAGACCCGGCCGGGGGTAAAAATCGCCTCCTCAGTCTTTTTAATGTGCATGCAGAACAAAGTATTCGTGTTCGGCGACTGCGCCGTGGTCACCGACCCCAGCCCCGAACAGCTGGCCGACATCGCCCTCTCTTCAGTGGAAACAGCCCGTCTCTTCGGCATAGAACCCAGGGTGGCCATGCTTTCCTACTCCACCGGCTCTTCCGGCCACGGCGCCGATGTGGACAAGGTGGCCGCCGCCACAGTGCTGGTGCGCCGCCGCGCCCCCGGCCTGGCCCTGGAAGGCCCCATTCAATACGATGCCGCCGCAGACCCGGCCACCGCCCGCATAAAACTGCCCGACAGCCCGGTGGCGGGACGGGCTACCGTGTTCATTTTCCCCGACCTGAACAGCGGCAACAACACCTATAAGGCCGTGCAACGGGCGGCGGGCGCGGTGGCCATCGGCCCGATTCTGCAGGGGCTCAACCTGCCGGTCAACGACCTGTCGCGCGGCGCCACCGTGACCGATATTGTAAACACCATCGCCATCACCGCCATTCAGGCCCAGGCGCTTAAATAATCAGGAGGCAGCATGAAAATTCTGGTCATCAATGCAGGCAGCTCTTCAGTCAAATATCAGCTGTTCAAAATGCCCGAGGGGGTGTCGCTCTGCTCCGGCAAGGCAGAGCGGGTGGGAGAGCCTGACGGGGCCTTCATTACCCACCGGCTGAACCCCGGCAGCCCCGAAGAACGCAAAACCCGCTTTGAACGCACCCTGCCCGATCACGCCTCGGCCCTGAAAGAAATCACGCAAATTCTTACCTCGGCTGACTGGGGGGTAATTTCCGACCTGCGCGAAATCAACGGAGTGGGACACCGGGTGGTGCAGGGCGGCGAGCTGTTTAAAAAGTCGGTGATTGTGGATGACCAGGTGAAGGAAGGAATCAGAAAACTCATTCCCCTTGCGCCCCTGCACAACCCGGCCAACTTACAGGGCATTGAGGTGGCCATGCAGATGTTTCCCCATGCCGAATCGGTGGCGGTGTTCGACACCGAGTTTCACCAGACCCTGCGCCCCGTGGCCTATACCTACCCCCTGCCCTACCGCTTTTACGAACAGACCGGCCTGCGCCGTTACGGCTTTCACGGCATTTCCCACCGCTATGTGGCCCATCAGGCCGCCCGGATGCTCAAGCAGCCCATCGAAACGCTGATGCTCATCACCTGCCATCTGGGCAGCGGCGCTTCGGTGGCGGCCATTTCCGGCGGCAAGTGTATAGATACCAGCATGGGCCTCACCCCCATGGCCGGGCTGGTCATGGGCACCAGAAGCGGCGATATCGACCCTTCCATTCACGGCTTTCTCATGGACAACACCGGCATGAGCAACCTCGAGCTGGAAGAAATGTTCAACCGCGAAAGCGGCCTGCTGGGTATCTGCGGGCGCAACGACATGCGCGACATTCACAACGCCCGCCAGAACGGCGACAAACTGGCCCAGCTAGCATTTGAAATTTTCTGCTACAGCGTTAAAAAATACATCGGCGCCTATGTGGCGGCCCTGGGCCGGGTTGACGCGGTAATTTTCACTGCCGGCATAGGCGAAAACGACCCTCTCTGCCGCAAGCAGATATGCAAGGGCCTGGAAGGCATGGGCATTGTGCTCAACCGCAAGCGCAACCTGGCGGCCGTAGGCGAGCAGGAGGTAATCAGTATGATTGCCAGCCCGGTCAAGGTGCTGGTGGTGCCTACCAATGAAGAAAAAGAAATCGCCGCCTCCACCTGGCAGGTGCTTACTGTGGATGACCAGTGCAGCTGAGCCGCTGCCCGGCGGAAATCTTAAAGCGGGCGCGAACATGAGTAGAAGTAATTATCACTTGGAAGTTTGACGGCAGGAATTTCAAGGCGGGAAGGCCTCTGAACGCCACCCCCGCGCAGACGTCCGGATTATCCCGGAGGATTTGCGGGAGTGCAGTCAATTTACAAACCTGATAATAAGCAGTATAAAAAAGTAAATATCTGTAAAACGGGGAAGCTCAAACTCCCTCTTAAACCTGAAATGTAAACAACAATACTGGAATACACGCTTATTATATGGAAACACTGCCCTTTGCCCTGCCGGATCATCCGGTCTTACAGGCCCTGAGCGCCACCACCTTCACCTGGCTGATGACCGCCCTGGGCGCTTCATTTGTTTTTTTCACCACAAAAAATGTCAGCAAAATCGGGGCTAACCTGATGCTTGGCTTTGCCGGCGGGGTAATGCTCGCCGCAAGCTACTGGTCGCTGCTCGCCCCGGCCATCAGCCTCTCGGAGCATATGGGCGGCCTGCGCTGGGTGCCCGCCACTGCGGGCTTTGTTGGAGGCGCCCTGTTTCTGCGCCTGGCCGACATGCTTCTGCCCCACCTGCACTACCATGCCAATATCAAAGACGGCCCCAGCAGCTCATTTAAACGCAGCACTCTGCTGATGTTCGCTGTGACCCTGCATAACTTTCCCGAAGGGCTGGCTGTGGGGGTGGCCTTCGGGGCGGCGGCCACGGGCGCGCCGGAGGCTGGCATGTTCGGCGCGGCGGCCCTGGCCCTGGGCATAGGCATTCAAAATATTCCGGAGGGCGCGGTGGTTTCCCTGCCGCTGCGGGCCGAGGGCATGTCTAAATTCAAAGCCTTCATGTTCGGGCAGACATCGGGCCTGGCCGAGCCCCTGGCCGGAGTTGTGGGCGCAGCGGCGGTAATCTGGATGGCCCCCATCCTCCCCTACGCCCTGGCCTTCTCCGCCGGAGCCATGGTGTTTGTGGTAGTGGAAGAAGTTATTCCCGAATCACAGGCCGGAGAGCACGGCGACCTGGCCACCATGGCCCTGATTTGCGGCTTCGCCCTGATGATGATTCTGGATGTCGCCCTGGGATAAAAGCCGGATGAAAAAATCCACTTCAATGATTGCGATAGCCAAAACCCTGCTAATCACATATCAAAACATTTTTTGCAAATTTGACGGACGAAATAAAGGCATATCACATCATAAAACTCAGTGTTTATTTAGAGCAGCAGGGGTTTATGCGAGAACCCTGACGCCCCTTTTTGCAGCTTGACCTTGTCTTGAGCTTATTGTATAAAGAGATTTGTTCATGCGGGAGTAACTCAGTTGGTAGAGTGTCAGCTTCCCAAGCTGAAAGTCGCGGGTTCGAGTCCCGTTTCCCGCTCCAACGAAAACAAAGCCGCGCAGCGCCCCCGGCAGGGCAGGCGCTGCGCGGCTTTTACTGTTTGAGCCTCCAATTGCCCCACCTGAAAAGCATTTTCAATTTTATATTTCTCATAAAGACAAAGTTATATTTATCGTTGCTGTGTACAGGGCCATCCGTCTGCACCCAGCGGGCCGTCAACCGGTTGAAATATTACAACCTTCCTACTTTTATATATTCTTAAAAAAAGACTCATACCGGCTATCTTTAACATCATATATTACCAGAACGCTTCTGGCTCTGGTAATTGCGGTGTAAACGGCTTCTGGGCTCTGAGTCTGCCGAACCATCCCTGATAGAGCTTTTCTCTGCGAAAGATGTAGTGAAATATGGCAGGCTAAGGCTGCCTGCGGCATGCCTGGGAGGCAGCCTGACAGGCATGAGCGTTTCCGCACCAGAAACAAAAGCGGGGCGGCCTCCGCTTGCGGAGCCGCCCCAAACATTTGCGCCGTTTATCTGCTGACAGATAAACAGCTTACCGTGGTTGCGCTTCAACAAATTCCCTGCTAAGGA
>JAFQMU010000206.1 GCA_017421085.1 Desulfovibrionaceae bacterium
ACCGGATTTTCCAGGCGGGCCGACTCCACCATGCCCAGACGCAGGGTTTTGCCGCCAACGATTCGATTTGCCTGGTAAGCCGCCCAGTCTGCGCCGGCAAGATTGCCCACAACCCTGAATTTAAGCGGCAAATCCCTGAGCTGCTGCACAATTACGCTTCTGCCCTTGAGCAGAGCGGCATGTTCCTGAAATGCAGAGGGGAAACGCTGTATGGACTGGGCCACCAGGTTGTGCCCCACAAGATGATTGAATTTATTGATCCAGTAAAGGGTAATCTGGGTAAACATAATGCCCTTATAGGGAACAGGTTTTTTCAAAATCTGTCCAGACACAGCCATGCGATCGGTACGAATGACAAGCTGCTTCTTTTGCGGCAGCTCATAAACATCACGAACCAAGTCACGCTGCGGCTGTCCCAAACCGGGCAGCGCCGTTACCGTAACGACTTGCATGTATCCCCCATAGCGCTAGTAAAAACTTTATTGTGTCGGATTTGGGCAACTTCGGAATGATTGGCCAGGAAGGCCGCCCGTAAAATCCCCATGTCGGCCCCATCGCATCTGCTGCCGATCATCTCTCAAAGAAAAAGACGAGTGAAAGCGCTGCTGTGCCGCCTGATGACAGGCAGCACACGAATAACACACGCCCATAACTGACGTTTTCTAACAAAGCCCTGTCATTTTGTCCAGTGCAGCCTTACTCCGCGTCGGGGCTGATGTACTTGAATTTCCAGCTGCAACGACTCCAAACCTCTGATTCAGATAAAGACAATTGCTATCCGTCAAAAGCATAAGACATGGAACCGGAATTTAAATCCGTTTGCCGCCTGCTAAAATGTTTCACTACAAAAGCGCAGGAACTCCCATCCGGAGCTCAAATAGGGGGCATGCTCGCCGCCATTGCAGCAAAAGAGCGAAACGTTGCAACCCATAGCGCCTCTCTGCCCAAGACGGGTGAGAGTTGATGAGGAGAGATGAAATGAAGTCCTGAAAAGCTTGTGAATTTTATCTAAATAATCTATAAATGGGCTGGAATATTTACTTTGCCTCCGTATTGGGATGCTTGCCGGGTGGAGGTTCCCGGCTTTGCAGCAATACAGGATATGGTTGATTCTGAGCCACAGATTTCAGAAAATATTTTTCTGATTGAGGAAACATGAAACTGTCGGTTAAGTTATACATTGTTCTGGGAACAATTCTTGCCGCTTTGTGCGGCTTTGGCGTATTCGCCCTCTACCAGATGGACTCCATAAACCACCAGGCCACCTTGCTGAGTAAACGGAATATTCCTGCCCTGATGAACTCCGAGCACCTCAATACCCTGATTTCAGATTTCAGAATTACCGAGCTGAACCACGCCTATTCAGAAACCAATGAAGAAATGCTCCGCTATGAACAGGCCATGGCCAATGTTAAAAACGAAATTCTGACAACGCGGGAGGAGCTGAAAAAAGTGTTGCACGCTCCTGCGATCATACAACAGTTCCAGGCAGTGGACCGCATCTGGGCAAAATATATGCAGGTGCACGAAGAAGCCCTGCGGCTTTCAAAGGCCCACAGGGCTGACGATGCGGTAATGCTTATGCGGGGCGAGTCGCGTCAGGTGTTTGACAATCTCGCCGCCAACCTGCTTAAGCTGAGTTCTCTGATTAAAAATAACGCCGACCAGACCAATGCTGAGGCTGATGTCATGTATGCCCGCGCCCGCCTGGCCACAATTATTGTGCTGGCTGTGCTGACCATAATTTTCCTGGGCATGACTGTTGTCATTATCCGAGGAGTGACGCGCCAACTGGGCAAAGACCCGGGCGAACTTGCCGGCATTGCCCGCCGGGTTGCCGCAGGCGACTATGATATTGCTGACCACAGCCAGCAGACTGGTGTTTATGGAAATCTGGTCAATATGGTAGATGCCCTGAAAGAACAGATTCAAAAAGCCCGCAAAGAATCGGAAATTGCCGCTCTGGAGTCTGAAAACGCCAAATGCGCCATGCAGGCCGCGGAAAAGGCCTCAAGGGAGGCAAGAGAAAAAACTGCGGCCATGCTTCTTGCCGCTGAACAACTGGAACAGGTTGCAGGAGTGGTCAGCGCCGCTTCCAGCGATCTTGCCATCCAAATTGCTCAGTCAGGGCAGGGGGCCGAGCAGCAGGCGGCCATGGCAGCAGAAACCGCTTCCATTATGGCAGAAATGAACGCTACAGTTTTGCAGGTTGCCAGAAATGCCGGTGAAACCTCAGAGGTTTCCATACACACCCGCCACAAAGCAGAGGAAGGCGCTGCTGTAGTAAGCAAATCAGTGGAAAGTATTCAGAAAGTACAGCAGGAATCGCTGGCTCTTAAGGGAGCAATGGCCGAACTGTCCATTCACGCCCAGTCCATTAACCAGATTATGGAGGTTATTTCTGATATTGCCGATCAGACCAACCTGCTGGCTCTTAACGCCGCCATTGAGGCAGCCAGAGCTGGTGAGGCAGGGCGCGGCTTTGCGGTGGTGGCTGATGAGGTGCGCAAGCTGGCAGAAAAGACCATGGCCTCCACTACCGATGTTGCCAATGCCATCAGCGCCATTCAGACCAGCGCCGCTCGGAGCATAAAGCAGGTTGACCACGCAGTGGAGCTGATTGAAGAGGCAACTGATTATGCCGGCGAATCGGGCCGTGCCTTGCACGAAATTGTGACCATGGCCGATCAGACTGCCGCCAGGGTGGAGGGCATCATGGCCGCCTCCAGGGAGCAGTCGTCAGCTTCCGATGAAATTAATAACTCGGTGAATAAGGTGAACACCATTGCCGGGGAAACAGCTCAGGCTATGGCAGAAGCCTCCCGGACGGTTGCCGGGCTGGCGGAGCAGGCGCAAAGTCTTATGACGTTAATTGAGGCAATGAAGAGAGGTTAGTTATGCACGACGAAGGCTTTTCGGAGCTTTCTCAGCTGGTTACTTTCAGTATCGGGGACGAAGAGTACGGAGTGGGCATTCTTCGGGTGCAGGAAATCATCCGAATGATGCCGGTAACAAAGGTTCCAAGCTGCCCCGATTTTGTGGAAGGCGTAATCAACCTGAGAGGCATGGTCATTCCGGTTGTTGATATGCGCAAGCGATTTGAAATGCCTGCCAAACCGTTTGATGTGCATACCCGCATTCTGGTGATGGAATCGGAAATTCAGGTCATGGGATATATAGTGGACTCTGTCCGCGAGGTCATGCGCATAGATCCATCCCGAATCGAAGCCGCCCCGACTGAAGTGGCGGGCGTAGGTTCGGAATATATCAAGGGAATGGTGCAAAACGGCAACAAGCTGCTTATTCTGCTTGACCTGAATGATCTCCTTTCCGAGTCTGAAAAGGGAGCGCTTGCAGCCATTTAGAGCGGTGATTCGCATAACGCCTTTCCAAGTGAGGCCTCAGCTTTAGCATAGTCAGAGCTATCAGTCTTTGTTGTGGGTAAACAAATTAGAGAGTGTTAACTTTCTAATGCCATTTTTTCTGAAAAAAACATCAATTGCTGATGCTCTCATATAAATTACAGCAAGTTGCCTGTTAGGCCTGCCGACGGTCAAACAGTAAATGTCCTGCGCCAAGCTGCTTAGTGTGGCGCGGGACGGAAGTTAATATTCTCAGATAACTCCAAAATATTTCAGCCGCGTGTCAGAGAGCTTTTCCTGCAGATCAAAAAAGATAACCCCATAACAAACAAGTTAAATCTTTTTCTATTGACTGGGAACAGGGAAGGGAAATGTTTCTGTTTGCAACTGCTCTCCGTTAGCGTTTACCGTCAACTGCAACAACTTAATGTCTGAAGGCGAGAGCCCCTCCGGCAGGGGGAAGGCCGTGCTCATTTTCTTATAATAATTGATTTGAAAAATCATATCATGCCGGGGAACGGTTATACCTATGACTTTATTATCTTTGCTGATCAGCGCAATATCTACATTGCCTGTCAGAGTCACCCCTTGCTTATCATTATTTAAATCAAAAGCCAGCCGGATACTTTTGGGAGAACGCACCCTGACTTCAAGATTAGAAATCTTGGCAGGCGACTCGGCAGGGCTCATACTCTCGTTTTTCGGCGCCTCACCCTCAGGCTCGCCGTCTTTTCTGATTTCAGAAGCGCCAGCAGTATCAGCTTCGGCGTCAGTCGCATTGACTGCATCGGGAAATACAGAAGCCACCACTTCATGAGTATCAACTTCTTCCACAGTCTGGTTGGCAGAAAGTTTTTCCGCCCCGGCTTCTTCATTCAAAGGCATTTGAAGGCGTATAACTTCTTCTGAATTTTTCAGCAGGGCCTCATACGCCTTAAGCCGGTCAAGCTGCATGGTGGTTTCGCCCAGTCTGGTTTTAAGTTCACTGTTTTCTGCAAGCAAAATCTTGTGCTGCTTATAGCTGTAAACAGAAAAGACACTTCCTCCCACTGCGAGCACAACAAGAAGCAGCAGAACTGCCAGTACAAATTTAACCAGCTGTACACTGAACCGCAGGCGACGCACCCTCTCCGATGAATCGCGCATGATTAACAGGCTGTATTTATCGCTCATTATTTGCCGCTGGCCTGCCATTCTTCCCTGGTAATTACCCAGCTGTTTCCGGAAGGCTGAAGTGTGAGAGTTTTTATTCCCTTATCGTTATATCCGCTGCTATCTCTGTAAATTTGTACCATGTCCGCCTGAATGCCGCCGCTGGAGGTCGCCAGGCGAATACCGTTCAGAGTAACTTCCGCAGGGCGCTTATTGCTCCACAAGCTCTTTTTGGCATCTCTGATTGCCTG
>JAFQMU010000207.1 GCA_017421085.1 Desulfovibrionaceae bacterium
AACGGCGGGCGGCGCTCTCCTGCAAAAACAACCTGAGCTTTGATGCGACCGCAGTATCTATTATTTTGTTCAATCAGCGCCCTGGTAGTGGTTTTTGACCTCTGCACCAAAAAGCTGGCCCTGGATAATCTGGCGGGAACTCCGCCGCTGGAAGTGATACCTGGCTTATTCAATCTGGTGCTGGTGTTTAACCGGGGGGCGGCCTTCGGCTTTCTGAACAACCCTGACACCAGCTGGCAGATATGGCTGTTTCTGGGGGTAACCCTGCTTACGGCCACAGTAATAATCGCCCTTTTACGGAGCATCCGTGACAACAAACCTGCCTTCTGGGGGCTGGCTCTGATTCTAGGCGGGGCTGTGGGCAACATGATTGACCGCATCCGTTACCAGGCGGTGGTTGATTTTCTCGATTTTTACTGGCAGGGCTGGCACTGGCCCGCCTTCAATGTGGCCGA
Organism: Desulfovibrionaceae bacterium; assembly: GCA_017421085.1. Taxonomy (GTDB): domain Bacteria; phylum Desulfobacterota; class Desulfovibrionia; order Desulfovibrionales; family Desulfovibrionaceae; genus RGIG1962. The sequence continues at coordinate 456 of JAFQMU010000207.1, forward strand.
CATCTCCATCTGTATTGGGGCGGGGCTCACCCTCATCGCCATGTGGCGGCACGACAGGAAACAAAAGCGGACCAAACAGCGATGAATATTCCGGTAGTAGAATTTATAAATAAATTTGACTTACACCCGGCTGTTATTTTATTATTGCTGATTATACCCATATTGCCCAACCTCTGGGCCATATGGCATGCCTACCGGCGCAACTTTCCCAGCCTGGTCGAAAAAATCGCCTGGGTGATGGTGGGCATTTTTTTTCCAGTGCTCGGCGGTCTGGCATACCTGTTTGTGGGCAGAAAACGCAGCAGCCCGTATCCCGTTGTGCCGCCGGAAAACAACAGTGAAACTCAACCTAAAGCAGGTAACATATGAATAAGCTGTATATTAAACGCATTGGCGCCCTCGCGGCTCTGTCATGTCTGCTCACGGGCATGAGCGCCTGCGCCGGCGGGCGCTCCGGCTCCGATGTCAATTCACGGCTCGCCCAGCTGGAAAGCCGGGTGAATACCATCAGCACCCAGATTGACGGCACTCAGTCAGCGGAAGTATGGAACCGGATGCAGAGCATGGAAGGCGACTTGAATGTGGTGCGCAACCAGATGAACGACCTCAGCCAGCGCATGAGCGGCCCAAAGGGGAATCAGGTGCTGTCGGCCAATGAGCGCCTTGACCGCATGGAGGCGGCCCTTCTGGAAATCTCCAATACTCTGGGAATAAAGGTTGAGGCCCTGGAAGAACCTTATATACCTGCCCCTCAGCCGCCTGCCGAACAGCTTTACGGCAGCGGCGCCGCCGTCTCTCCCGCAGCGGGCGCGGTTGCCCCGGCCGGGACCACTCAGGTAATCAATTCAGATGGTACAGTTACTGTGTTGATTAACGGCGAACCCCGACAGGTGCCCATTGCCCCGGGCGCAGTGCCGGGCCAGGCGAACCCGCAAATTGAGACCCCCCAACCCGGCGATGCCGCCGCTCCGGTTTCTTCAGGGGCGGCTCCATCTGACGATATAGCCCAAAATTTGTATAATCAGGGCCTTGATCTGTTCAATAACTATAAATACAGCGATGCCCTCATCTGCTTTCAGGATTTTACCGACAATTACCAGAACCATGCCCTCACCGGCAACGCCTGGTTCTGGCAGGGCGAATGCAGCTATCAGCTCAAAGACTACCCCGCCGCAGTGGTGGCCTATCAGCGGGTAATCACCGACTACCCCGACCATAATAAATACGTGTCATCCCTGCTCAAGCAGGGCATGGCCCTTTCCGCCAACGGCAACCGCGAGCAGGCCAGAGTGCGTTGGAAGGAAATCACCAGCCGCTTCCCCAAAACCCCTGAAGCCACGCGGGCCAAGCAGCTGCTCGCCGGCAAAGGATAATCAGGCATACGGGACAGGCGCGCCGAGAATGCAAATATATTTTCAAAACCGATTGAGAGGTAGACATGTCTGAAGTGGAAAGAAAAGATTATGTGCAGGTGGATGTTTACGTTCAGGGGATGATGCGCATAAAGCCAAGCCCGGACGATTTGCCTAAATTCAACGGCTATGTGGAAAAGAATAAGAACCTGTCGGAACTTCTGGCAAAAAGCAAGCTGCCGGAAGAACTGCTGATGTTCATGGAAGACATGAACTCAAAGCTGGAACATGTTATCGCCCTGCTTGAGCATAACCGGATGGAAGCCAACTTCCCCATGGATATTGAGGTTATCAAACTCAGCGCCAGCGGGGCCACCTTCAAAACCAAAAGCCGCACCATTGCGCCCGGGCAGACAGTAGAAGTGGTGCTTCCGTTAAGCCAGCTGCCTCTGGTCATATCAGGGGGCATAGGCAAAATCAGACGGGTTGACCACCCTGCGCATGGCTTGGTGTGGGAGCTCTCGTTCACCCGTATTCGCGAACAGGATATGGAAAACATTGTGCAGTTTGTTTTCCAGCAGGAGCGCAAGCGCATCAGAGAAATCCGCTGGGAAGAGTAAAAAAACTGTTGCTGCTGTCAAAAGTTTATTTAACCTGTTTATTATCAGTATTGAGTAAACAGATCCAGAATACTTCTGAAATAATATCCCTTAATGAAGCTCATAAAATTTCTGGCGGCTTCTGTCGGCGTCATCGCTATAGTTCTGGCCTGGTGCAGCAACTGGGTAAGCACAACTTTCGGCGATGTCTACTTTGAGCAGGCTCTCTGGCATATTATCTATTCTCCCATTACCGATGCAGACCCAAAATATCTTGGAGAAACAGCAAAAACCATTGTTTCCGGCTTGTTTCTGTCATGCCTGTGGGTTTTTGTTGTTTATCATAACATTCTTCTGAAGTTTATAAAAAAAATTTTTAACAGACTCTGTTCCGGTCATCCAGCGCTTCACAACTCAAAAACTTTTATTTTCATTTCTGATAAACTTTATCACATCACATCCGTTGCTATGCTCCTGTCGGCAGCAGTATTCTGCATCGGCGTGCTGATTCACACAGAAAGTAATTTCAAAATATATGAGTACATGACAACCCCTGTGAACTACTCCCGCGACTTTATTGCCGAACATTATTTCATTCCTGATTCAACCGATATCCATTTTGAGAGAAAGAACAGCCTGGTGATTGTTTCGGTGGAGTCGCTGGAAAACAGTTTTTTTCACAGCGACCTTGATCGCTCCTATCTG
>JAFQMU010000208.1 GCA_017421085.1 Desulfovibrionaceae bacterium
AAGGAACGGAGCTGGCCCGGCGCTGGCGTGCGGAAGAATACAGGCCTTGGAGTCTGGAGCGGACTGTAGATGAGCTGTCGTTCGCTTTGCTTCGGCTCAATCTGGCAGACATACCCGTAATCAGGCTGGGGCTGGCCCCGGAAGCTGAGCTGCTGCCTAATATCCTGGCCGGGCCATGGCACCCCGCCCTGGGGAACATGGTGCAGGGGCGGGCCCTGTTCAGGTGGATTGAAGAACAGGTGCGCAGACTGCCTGCCCCTCTGGCCCGCCTGACGCTTCCAGGGCGCTTGCAGGGGCTTTTCTGGGGGCATAAAGGAGAACTTGAGTCGGAATACCAGGCAATTTCCATCCCGAAAAGCAAAGTTACATTCTGGGACAGGCCAATTGTAAAATTCACAACATCAGACTATAATTGAGTTCTTATGGCAAAGAAAAAACAAAACCGCACCGCTCCGCAGGAGCTTGCTCTGCCCAGGGGCGGGGTGGATACTCACGCTCACCTGTCTTTTCCCGAATATGCGCCGGGAACAGCCGAACCCGGAATGGAACTGGAACAGGTAATTGCCCGGGCGGAAGAAAGCGGACTTGCAAACATCGGCAATATTTTCGCCGATTCAAAGCGCTGGCAGGAAGAGAAGGAGCTGTTTAACCCCTTCCCGCAGGTCTTCTTTCAGCTTGGAGTGCACCCCACTGAAGCCGATCTGCTTACGCCAGAAGAGCTTGACTGCATTGCCCAGGCTGTGGAGCGCGACTCAAGAATCAAGGCTGTCGGTGAAATCGGGCTGGACTATTACTGGCCGGATCAGCCTGCCCATTTGCAGAAGCAGGTGTTTACAGCTCAGCTTCGTCTGGCCAGGCAGCTGGATTTGCCTGTTTCCATTCATTCTCGCGATGCCTGGAGTGACACTGTCGCCATTCTGGAGGCAGAAGGCTTTGCAGGCCGCCCCCTGCTCTGGCATTGTTTTGGAGGCGATGCGGCTATGGCTGAAGCCATTCTTGAGCGGGGGTGGCATATTTCCATTCCCGGCCCGGTTACCTTTAAAAAGAATGAAGCCTTGCGGGAAGCGGTGGCCTGCATCCCGCTGGAACGTATTCATCTGGAAACAGACAGTCCTTACCTTGCTCCGGAACCCTGGCGCGGTCGGCTGAATGAACCGGCTCTGGTTGTGTTTACCGCCAGAGAAGTTGCTGCCTGCAAGGGCATGAGCGCTGAGGAGCTCTGGCTTGCTGCCGGAGAAAACAGTAAGGCGTTTTTTGGCTTATAAAAACTTCAGGGCAGTTCAATTACCATTGAACTGCCCTGTAAATTGCGCTCTCGTTAATAAAGAGCCCCGTTGTCACGTCTTGTGCTGCGCTCAATTAAGTTTTTGGCTGTTTTCGCCGGCATATTCAATGCAAAGCGGCGGTCTGGCCTGACGCTTTCATTCATATTGAAGAGCTCCCCGTATATTCGCGGTAAACCGCTTCAAGACTGCTTCGGGTCGATTCTATTGATCCTCCCAGCTCGTTAAGCAAGTCGCTGACCGCCTCCATATCATTGGCGTTGGCCGCGCGCTCAACACAGTTGGCGATATTTTTAAGGGTTCGCAACCCATGCGCGTCAGCGGTTCCGGCAATGCGCATACATGCTTCAGATACACCCAGAAAACTTCTGTTCTCCAGGCCCAGGCGGGCATCTGCCAGGGCATGTTCAAGATTGTCCAGCAGGCCGGGTATGAGATGAATCACCTCCGGGTCAACTTCGTCTCCCTCAACTGCTATGGGGAGAGATGCATCCCACGCGGGCCGGAATGGTTCCGGGCTGGGAGCGGTCAACGCAGCTTCAGCCTCTTCCTCTTCTGCCAGTGGATTTACATCTTCAGAGGAGATTTCTCCCGTTGGGGCTGCTTCAGCGCTTTCCTGCAATTCGGGCGCTCCACCCGGTACAGTCTCCGCTTTCTGAGGGGCTGCCAATTCCGCTTCGGCTTCAGGAGCCTGGCTTGCCGGAAGAATTTCCGGCTCTGCGGGAATTTTATCTTCCTGCTCAGATTCCGGTTTTTCAGAGCTGCCTTCAGGACTGTCCCCTTCGGACTCAGGCATGGGCTTGGGAGAACTGAAATCAGTTGCTGCGGCATCCAGCTCGGAACTTATAGGCTCAGACGGGCATCCTGCAGGTTCCTGCATACTGTTCGCTTCAGCTGATTCTTCCTTCTCCTCTTCCAGACTGGAAACAGACGGGCTTCTTTCCTTATCGTCAGGCGCTGTTTCCCCGTCCATTACTTCCAGAATGGGAGAAGCGGCAGCAGGGGCGGCTTCTTCCGGCTCAGGCGCGTTCGCGGCGCCGGCAGAGAGCGGTTTGGCATCGGATACGCCGCTTTCTTCTCTCAACCCTGTCCGTTCTCCCTCAACATCAGGGCTGCTTTGCATCGCTTCAGCTTCTACAGCGGTATGAGGCTGCGGTTTTGGGCGAATTTTGATAAAGCGCATTGCCAGACTGGCCAGGGAGCGGGAAACCGAAGCGGCCTTGGGCTGTTCCGGCTCAGGGTCAGCAACCACCCGCGGCTCCGGTATAATTTCAGCAATGGCCCCTGAGCTGATGAATGAAACTTCGCTCTCGGTATGATTCTGTACGGGAGAAACTGTATCTGAAGCGGACGCAGTATTTCTCGCTTTGTCTGTCTCTGCTTCGTCAGGTGCGCTAAGCGGAATACCGGTCGGCTTTATCGCTTCCAGCGCTTCTTCCGGAATTGGCAGCAGAGCTTTTACGCTATCGCGCACCTGGCTTCGGGACAGCGGCTTGCTTATTACCGCCCGGCTGCCTGCTGCAAGCGCCTGCTCTTCGCCGGCCTGGCTTTTCGTCAGGGTGAGCACCGGCACCGGCGGAATATTCTGCGATGCATCTATTTCATGCAGCTTGTTGATGAAAGTCGGCAAATCCAGCCCGGGCAGCCCCTCATCAAAGATAACAAGCCCGGCCGGGTTTTCCATATAACGGCTCAATGCTTCATCTGCACTTCTGGCTTCTTCAATCAGATAAGGCAAATCGTTCAGGAAGAAGGAGATGAGCTGACGGTTTGTTGCCTGTTCATCAGCTGCCAGTATGCTCAGTGGGCGCATCTGGCCTTTTTCGCCGGATAAGCTGAACAATTGATTCAGTTGTTTTCCGGGAACGCTCAGGTGCAGGGTGAAGGAAACCACAGTGGCCTGATTGGGGGTGCTGTCAATGCTCAGCGTTCCGCCCTGATCCACAACCATTTCCCATGCCTTCATCAGGGCGGTAGTGCTGCGCCGCATATGAGGCGAGGTTTCTCCGGCATCAGTCACCGAGAAGACAAGGTGTCCCGGATTGGTACTGTCCGGCACGCGGCGTACTGTAACCTGCACCGAGCCTTTGCCGGTTGATTCTATGGCGCTGTCGAGAAGAAGGCGCAGCACATCCAGCAACTGGGCCGGATTGCCTTTGTAGAGCAATGGAAGATGGGGCGGCATAAACCACGAAAGAGCCAGCCCGCAGCGTTCCGCCTTTGGCGCCACAGCATCGTGTGCCTCGCGCAGGATCACCTGAAGGTCGAAAATCGATTCCTGCGCTGCTTTGTCTGCACCCGGCGCTCCGGGCGTATCTTCCTGCATCTGGCTCCGTCCCAGGGAACCGATAATCTCAGCAAGCGCATTGCCTGATTTGCTGATGGCCTCCGCCTGCACCCTGGCCAGGGGCGGCAGCGAGCAGTTGTTCAGTTTGCTCACGGCCTGCATTAAAGACTCGAGAGGTATTTTCAGCGTCTCCTCAATTTTACTCAGAATGAGAGGGTCAAGCCGGGTTGCGGAGCCGCCCGGCCTGTCAGAAACATGCAGGGCGTCTCTACGAGCGGCGGCCGGTGCAGAGGTTTCCTGTCTGCGCTGGGGGCTTTGCCTGAAACGGCTGAAAAATCCAGGTTTAAGCTGCGGCTCAGGCGCAGGGGTCGCTTCCGGCATTTGCAGAGTGTGACCGGCCTCCTGCTTCTGGATATTCAGGCTTAAAGGCTTTTCCGCAGGGGACGGCAACGTTGCGGGAGTAACTTTTTCAGCCTCAATGGGATCAGATGAATCGGCAGGGAGCGTTTGGGAGCACTCAGCCGCTTCGGCTGTTGAGCGGATTTCTTCGGCCTGGAGCTTTGCTTGCTCCGCTTCATCAATATTCATTTCACACTCGGAACGTGCCGTGGCTTCAGAGGCTTTCTGCGCGATGTTGTCATTTTCTTCAGGCGCGTCCTGTTCCGGCGGGAATGGGATTTTCAGAACCGGAAGCGCGTCCGTCACCAGTTTTTCTGCGGCGTTCGGCAGGGCTGTTTCATCTGAATTGGCGATAGCGTCAGAAGAAACAGGGGCATTATCGGCTTCCTGCGTCAAATCAGGGGAAGCTGACTCGCTTTCGTCAAGTGAGGCAGCCTTTGACCGGGAAGGCATGGGATCCGTGGCGCCTTCCTCTGAGCCTGGCTTATTCCCGGAATATGGGCAGGTCTCATCGCTTTCCAGGGCAGTTTCAGGGCCAGTCACGCTGCTGCCGGCAGCATCTTCATCGGCATGTTTAAGCTCATTCGCCGCCTGCAAACATGGCGGATTGATATCTGAAGCATCCTCCTGCTGAGGGGTAAGACTGCTTTGTTCTGCGGCATCAGGGCTTTCGAAAGGCCAGTTTTGCACAGCTTTCTCTTCGTTAACAGTCTCGGCTGCGGCGACATCCTCTGTCGGCGCTGTCAATTCATCTGTCTGCAATTCCTTGGCTTCTCCAGACCTGGGGGAGTCCGTACCGGCTTGCTCAGCTTCATAAATCGGCGCAGTTTCCGTTTCAGAAGGTTCGTGTGAAACGGATTCCGAAATAGTTGAGGGCTGGGCAGGTTCTGGTTCTGGTTCATGAACTTCAGTTTCCTGTTTTTCCATGGAGAATTTCGTTTCGGAGGTCTTTTCCAGGTTGTTGTTCTGCATCAGATCAGACTCATCCGGGGTCGCATCGTCTGAATGCAGATTAGCCGAGGTAGGGTAAGGAGCATCCTCTTTTACTGCATCAGCGGTTTCGTCAGCAGGATTAAGCCTCAGCTCAGGCAGTTCAGCGGGCTCGGCCTTTTCATCTCCATCGCTTGACTTGTATTTTATCGACAGGGGGCGGGGAGCGCTTACCAGAGAAAGTGCATCTTCATTGAAAAACTCTGAGGGAAGAGGCTGAATAGAGCCGCTTGCCTGCATCGACAGGGGGTGGCTGTATTCTTTTTTCTCTTTGGTTAGCTCCGGGGCTGTTTGCGGGAATTGGTTCTGACTTTCTGTAGCATTATCTGCCGGTATGCTCAGAGATATTTTCTCACCCGTATTTCTGCAGGTCTCACCGCTGAGGGCTTTGAGCAGAATATCCTCGGCATTGGAATATTGCGCTGTTTCAGGCCTGGAGGCAGTCTCCGGGATGCTGCCCGCATCAAGCACATCGCTGAGCAGTAATATGGTATCATCCTGATTTTCAGCAAGCGGCGAACTTGTCTCTTCATACACCGACACCGGGCTGCGCATGGGCAAGACCCCCAGCAGAAGGGCTGTGAGGCTCGCCGCCCAGACCGGGGCGTTCAACAGAATGCCGTCAGGATTATTTGTAGTTTGCGCCAGCAAAGTGAGCAGCCCGCCAGCGCTTAAAAGCAGCATGCCCATAAAATAACGCCCTGCGCCGGGCAGCCTGCCCCTGATGGCGGGAACTGCCGCAATACAGCAGAAAACGGCCAGAGCAGGCCACAGAGGCAACAGGCGGGCAGTCCAGGCAAGACCGGGAATCAGCAGGCACAGCGGCAGCATCCCCCCTGCAATACATAAGATGTTCAGCGCTTTATCCAGTTTTTTGCCGGATGAAGGGGTGTTCCACAAATGGCGGGCCACATGTGGCATCAGGGCCAACCCCAGGGACGGAACCAGCAGATACAACAGGGCGGCTGAATAATACGAAAAACCGAGCGGCAGAGCTGGAGTTTGCAACAGTTGCTGAGCCAGGACCATGGCAGCCAGCACCCCTGTCCACAGGCGCCATTCTCCGCTGTCGCGAAACGCCCGGAACAGACACAGGGCTACCAGAAGGCCGAGCAGCCCCATGCTCAGATAATAAACAACCCCATCTCCCATTTCACCCGCATGGGTAACAGGAAAAAGAACAGGAGCAAACCAGATATCAGGAGTGGCGGGAATGCGGATGTAAATTGAAGTTGGGCCATCAGGACTGGCCGGAGGAATTTTGAACATTTTATCAGGTGTGGCCCTGCGCAAATTCCAGACCGAAGGGCCGGTTGAAACAGGTCTGACATCTTTAGGAGTGTATACCGCCGAGCCTTCAGGAATACGCTTCCCCAGATCAAGAAAGAAAGAATCAGAGTTTGCGGAGCCCTTGGCTGGGGCCAGGGTAAACCTGAGCCAGAGAGCCCCAGCCTCGCTCAGGGGAATGCCTTTTGAAAGCGGAAGAAATTTTTCATGGTGTCTGGAGGAAAAAATATCCTCTAGCTCCAGACTGCCGTCGTGGTCCGGCAGATATTCGGCATATGGCACGAGATTGATTTTGCCTGTGATTGACCCGGTTTCAACAAAGGGCGCGCCGGCCTGCCCTGCATGTGGATTAAAAACAAGGAAAAAAAGCAATATAAAAAATATCTGCGGGCAGGCTTCCCGAAACTTTCGATTGGACATAATTTATCTCCATGGGAGTTTGAAGCTGCGAGTTGATGAACAATTCAGCAGCCTTATTGAGTAATGCCCTAAACAGGCCGATTATGCAATATGTCAAACCGGCGCTGCGAGCTGCTGGGGAATGTTTCGTTTTAAGATTCTCCGGATTTGTAAAGAAAGATATTTCAGTTCAGGGGATATTGATTTGCATTGAGGCTCTAGGTGAATATGGAATATTCCCGTTGCAGGCTGTTCAGTCTGTTTTTAAATGTAAAAATTTTTTTTAGAAAAAGGGAAAAAGTTTCTTGACATTTTTGTGGATGCGGGTATTTTC
>JAFQMU010000026.1 GCA_017421085.1 Desulfovibrionaceae bacterium
AATCACTCTGCGCCGGGGCGACCGCATGGCCCAGCTGATTTTTTCCTTCTGCCTGCGCCCCCGTTTCGAGTTGGTGAGCGAGCTGAGCGAAACACGGCGCGGTGCAGGCGGGTTTGGACATACCGGACGTTGACGCAGCGCATAAGCTGCCGGGGCAGCCGGGATTTCGGCGGCTCACGCAGACAGACTGGATGCTTTCCACCTCTGTTCCTCGTGGGGGGCTTTGAGCTGCTCACCGTTCCCGCTGGTTAAACAGGTTTTCATACGCGTCTACAGCGGGGATGCCCCTCCGGCTTTCCAGGAAGTCCGTGGAATATTATCGCGCCTGAAGCGCTGAGCTTTCCATTCAGTCCGGCTCATGCCGTATCTGTTCTGAGCGGCTCAGTCGGGCGGAAAAAATAGCAGATTTGAGTTCAGCTTTTTTTCAGGGGGTTGTCATGGAAATCAGCGGTCTGCCCTATCTCGCCAAAGCTCAGGAAGGCCTTCCCTTCAATGCCGTGGTGGCCATTGACCGCCAGTATCAGGTAACCCCCGAGTCCGTTTCCCTTGCCCTGATGCCCGGCAATCAGGAATCCGATACCATGCGCCAGACCCCGGCTGCCGAGGCCAAAAGCATTGAACACTCCAGCAATCAGCTCGGCCTGCCTCCGGTAATTTTTGATATGGACAGCGGCATCATGCATATCGGCATGGATCGCCTTAACGAAAAAGTGCCCGAAATCTCCATGTACGAAGGCAAAGGCGCCATCCTCGATCACTGGGCCTGAAGTTTTGAGGAAATAGGCGAAAAATGGAAGGCGGGGAAATGATTCCCCCGCCTTCCCCTCTCGGGCTCTCCCCAACCACCCCCCGATAAAGTATCTCCGCCGCAGGACGCGGCGGTCGCGCAGCGGAACGAGCCGGGATTCACTCCCGGCGAGTGAGCCTGAGCCTCAGGAGAGGCGCAACCTGACCGAAAGCCATAAGTTTTCAATGGCGGGAAGCGTTTTTCAGTCTGCCCGCTTGCGGGCTGTGTCTGGCCGGCGAGGGGCGTGGATGGGCGGATGCCGTTCAGATAAGGCTGTGGTGGGCATTTATTGCCGGTAAAGGAGGGAGCGTCGGGGGAACCAAAGGGATGCTCTCCCTTATAGTTTCCCCCTTTTTTTACCTTCTTTATTTTTTCCCGCCCAGATAGGAGTGCTGCACATCGGGGTTGGCAAGCAGGGAGGAGGCTTCATCGCTCATGATGATGCGCCCCAGCTCGAGCACATATCCGCGCGAGGCAAACTTGAGGGCGGCGCGGGCGTTTTGTTCAACCAGCACCACGGTCACGCCGGTTTTGCTGATTGATTTCAGGGTATTGAAAATTGCCTTGACCAGAATGGGCGAGAGGCCGAGGGACGGTTCATCGAGAATCAGCAGGCGAGGGCGTCCCATCAGGGCGCGGCCGATAGCCAGCATCTGCTGTTCGCCGCCGGAGAGGGTGCCGGAGAGCTGTTCTTTGCGTTCGAGCAGGCGGGGGAAGAGGTCGAACACCCATTCGAGGGTGGCTTCGTCCTTGGCTTTATCGGTGCTGGTGAAGGCCCCCAGATAGAGGTTTTCGAGCACAGTGAGGGGGGCGAACACGCGCCGCCCTTCCGGCACCTGAATAATGCCTAGGCGCACAATTTCGTGGCTGGGAATGGTGTGGATGGGCTTGCCTTCAAACAGAATTTCCCCTTTGGTCGGCTTGAGCAGGCCGCTGATAGTGAGCAGGGTGGTGGTTTTGCCTGCGCCGTTGGCGCCGAGCACGGTAACAACTTCTCCCTCTTCAACCTGCATGTTGATGCCATGCAGCACTTCTACCGAGCCGTAGCTTACATGCAGATTTTTAATTTCCAGAAGCACGTTTATCTCCGCAGGTGAGAAGGGCCCTTTCCGGGCGGCCGGTTTTGCGGCCTTTGGCCGGGGAGCCCAGTTTTCTGTTTGGCTGGAGCGGCTGAGGCGGCGCTCAAGGTCAGCCTGGTTCAAATTCGGCGTTTTCAAGGCTTGCCTGCCCGGCGCGGCGCTGCCTGCACAACGCTTCAGCGTCACAGGGGCGCAGGCAGGCTGAACGCTGCGGGCAGCCTATTCGTCGTCGTCCACGCCCAGATACGCCTCGATAACCTGGGGGTTGGACTTGATTTCCGCCGGCGTGCCCTGAGCGATGAGCTCGCCGTATTCAAGCACAATCAGCTGATCGCACACTTCCATCACCAGCCCCATGTGGTGCTCGATGAGCAGCACGCTGATGCCCCGGTTGCGGATGGCCCTTATCAGGTCGATGAGCTGTTCGGTTTCGTAGTCGTTCATCCCGCCGGCCGGTTCATCAAGGATGAGCAGGCGCGGGTCGGAGCAGAGGGCCCGGGCGATTTCGAGCAGACGCTGATTGCCGTATGACAGATTCTTGGCCAGGTTGGCGTGCTGGTGGCTGATGCCCACAAATGCCAGCTCTTCCATGGCCCGTTTAATGGCCCGTTTTTCTTCGAGCCGCTGTCCGGGCAGACGGAACAGCGATGACCACAGCCCGGCCTTCATGCGGCAATGTCGCCCGGCCAGCACGTTCTCAAGCACGGTCATGCCCGGAAACAGGCGGATACTCTGGAAGGTGCGGGCCACGCCCATGCTGACGATGCGGTTTGGGGGCAGCCCCTTGATATTTTTATTGTCAAAGACAATTTCGCCTGAGTCGGGCTTGTAATTGCCGGTAATCAGGTTGAACACGGTGGTTTTGCCCGCCCCGTTGGGGCCGATGAGCCCCATGATGGTTCCGGCCTTCAGGTTGAACGACACGCCGTGCACGGCCACCAGACCGCCGAAGGTTTTGGTCAGGTTATGGATGGAGAGCAGAGTCTTCATATGCCCTTCACCTCTCTGGTGGTTTGCACCTTGGGCGAAAAGGCCGGTTCGGGCAGGTCGGCCAGATATTCATCCACCTTATATTTATGGGGTTTGGGGGGGAGAATGCCCTGGGGTCGCAGCAGCATCATTATCACCATGGCGGCCCCGAACACCAGCAGGCGGAAGCTCTTCAGGTCGGAGAAGGCGGTTTGCAGGCCGATGAGCACGAAGGTGGCCAGCAGCACCCCGCGAATGCTGCCCGCACCGCCCAGAATGACAATGGCGAACAGCATGGCCGATTCGGAAAAGGTGAACGAGCCGGTGGATACAGTAGTCATTTTGGCGGCGAACAGGGTGCCGGCCATGCCAGCCCAGAAGGCGGCGAAGGTGAAGGCCATCATCTTATAGCCGGCGGTGGAAATGCCGCTGCCCTCAGCCGCGGTTTCGTCCTGCTTGATGTAGTTGAGGGCGCGTCCGAAGCGCGATTTTTCGAGCAGGCTGAACAAAATAATGGTTATGCCCAGAAAGCCCCAGATGAGATAGAAGAACTGCCATTCCCGGAAAATCTTGATGCCGAAGAGCATGGGCCGGTCAATGCCGTAAATGCCGTTGGTGCCCCCGGTGATGCCGAAGATGTCGTTATCGAGGGTAATGCAGAGAATTTCCACCAGGGCGATGGTGACGATGAGCAGATAGTCGCCGCGCAGGCGAATGACCGGCCAGGCCACCAACAGGGCGGCAAGGGCGGCGAAGAGCCCGGAAACCGGCAGCAGCCAGAGCACGGGGATGTCGAAATTGGTGTTGAGAATGGCGGCGGTATACGCCCCCACGGCGTAAAAGGCGGTGTGCCCCATGTTAAACAGACCGGTCTGACCCAGCACAATATTCAGCGACAGAGCCAGAATGGAATAAAGCCCGATGTTGTTCAGGGCGAGCAGCCAGTAGTTGTTCAAAAACAGGGGGCATACGGCCAGCAGGACGATAATGCCCGCTATCAGGGCGAAATAGGCCTTTTTGCGGCGGTCGAGGCAGAGGGAGCTGAGCTTGATCATAACTTGTCGGCCACCCTTTCCCCAAGCAGACCGGTGGGGCGGAACAGAAGAATGAGAATGAGCACGAAGAAGGAGATGGCGTTTTTCCATGCCCCGGAGATATAGGCTTCGCCCATGGCTTCCACCACGCCGAGCAGAATGCCCCCAAGCATGGCGCCGGGAATGTTGCCGATGCCGCCCAGGATGGCCGCGGTAAAGGCCTTGAGCCCGTAAGTCCAGCCCATGTTATAGTCGATTTTGCCGTAGCACAGGCCCACGGTGAGGCCGGCCACGCCGCCCAGGGCCGGGCCGATCATGAACACCAGGGCGATGATTTTATTCACGTCAATGCCCATGAGCTTGGCGGCGGCCTGGTCGTTGGCCACGGCCCGGATGGCCATGCCGGTGCGGGTGCGGTTGATGAACCAGTAAAGGCCCCACATCAGCAGCAGCGAGGTGCTGATCATGATGATGCTCGAGGCGGTGATGTTGATGCCGCCCAGGGGCAGGGAGTATTCGGCCGCGCTGACATTGAGGTTGTAAACCTGAGCGTCGCTGCCGTAAACCAGCATGATGGCGTTTTGAAAGAAAATTGAGGCCCCGAGGGCGGAAACCACGGCGGCCAGGCGGTCGGAGTTGCGCAGGGGGCGGTAAGCGACGCGCTCAAGCACATAGCCCATCACCGCCACCAGGCCCATGACCATCAGGGCGACAATGACAATGCCCAGCGGGCCGGGAATCATGTCGCCGATGCCCATGGTGATGAGCAGGGTGAGCCCGAAATAGGCCCCCAGGGTAAACAGGTCGCCATGGGCGAAGTTGATGAGCTTCAGCACACCGTAAACCATGGTGTAGCCCAGGGCGATAAGGGCGTAGATGCCGCCCACCGCAAGACCGTTAATCAGTTGCTGTATGAATTCTTCCATGCCTGGCCCGGATTTGATATAGAATACGCGTAAAATTGTCCGGCGCAAGGGGCGCGAGGCCCGGCGCGCTCTTTTCCTCCGGCGCAGTCGCCTGCTCCGGGGAGTGTTGCCGCCTCCCTTTTCATCCCGGCGGCCTGTCCTGCTATAGCAGAGAAATCAAAAAAGTAAAGCCCGGCCACCGCCCTCATCTCCGGGGCAAGCCCGGCGCAAGCTGGCTTTGACAAGTCCAATAATCATGTGCTGCGTGCGCATCTCTCCGGCGCAAGCCTTTTGTAAGGCAAGCGGGCAGGCAGCTTTCCCAAGGGGGGAAACCGATGCGGCCGGGGCAGGCAAACGCCCGCTCATTGATAAAAATTTATAAATTCAGCCGGGCCGGAA
>JAFQMU010000209.1 GCA_017421085.1 Desulfovibrionaceae bacterium
CGGGGCAGCGCCCGTATGCCTCCAGACAAAAAACGACATCGGGGCTGATGCGGTGTATTCTCCTGACGAATTTCTTAAGCTTGTTCAGTCAGCAGTCATGCCTGAGTGCATCAATATCGCCCCGCCGGCATTGCGCTGAACCAGCCGTTGATTGCCGCTATATTTTCAAGCCCCGCTGTTCATGCGGAAGCTCGCCTGTCCACACACAACAACAGGTGGATAAATGCGTATAACTGGCTGATAAAATCTATTTTTTAATTTTCCGCACCAGGCCGCTGTGCTCATAAATCACGCTTGCAAAACCTGAGTCCGCGTCAAGCGCCTCAAGCACAACCTGCGCACTGATATCTTCTTTTACGAAATTACTGTACCACGCGCCGCAGGGCCCTTCATCAAGACAGGCATAGAAACTCTGCCCCGGCGGAGGGGTTATGCCGGGGGTGGAGGCGTCTTTTTCTTCACTGTAAATCAGCACCATATCTTTTTGCAGCTCGCCTTTCAGCTTGAAATAAACGCGTCTTCCCATCTGCCCCTGCCGATCATCGGTAATATCGGTAGTAAAGGCAATAATTTTAACCAGACCGGCTTTTGGGTCAATCATCAGGGCGTAGGCATCGGCCCACTCCATATCTCTGGGCATTTTTTCCGCGCTGAAAATACCCTCTTCCACCTTTTCCAGTTCAATCCCAAGGGCTTTTATCTGTTTCTGGTTCATTCCCCAGGAAAGTCCGAACGGGGCGTCAGGGTGTTTGGCCAGGGCAGCCGGGGCAAAAAGAAAAATAACTGCCAGGAAAAATAATAATTTTCTGCACATAAACAATTTCGGATTCAGCGCAGGGTCTGCGCCTGCCACTTAAATCTGAAAGGCAGGCGCAGACGAAAAAACAGGAGAGGCAATAACCCTGCGCATATCTTCAGAAAAACAGCCTAGTCGGCCTGTTTTCTGATGAAGGACGGAATTTCAAACTCTTCATCATCAAAGATAAAGTCTTCTTCGCCGGGCGCATGAGTACGATTGCTGCGGTCGGGTCTGAGCATGGCCGGGATATCGCGATCATCTCCCCCAAAGCCACGAACCGGGCGGGAACTGCCCGCCCTGCTATCATGCGACCTGCCTCCGCCAAGGGCAGGCCCCCAGTCGCCCCCCCAGCCGGCAGCGGCGCCCGATGATGTTGCGCCGGGTTTCTTGCCGGAATTGCTTCTTGGCTGGAAGGGAGAAACATTCCCGCCGGAAGGAGCCATTTGCGCACCTTTGGGCTCTATGCCGGTGGCAATTACCGTAATGCGCATCTCATCACCGGCTTCTTCATCAACTGCCGTACCGAAGAAGACGTTGGCATCTTCATGGGCGGCTCCCTGAATAATCTCCATAGCCTCAGCCACTTCACCCATGAGCAGATCGCTGGTGCCTGTTATATTCACCAACAAGCCCTTGGCGCCGTCAATGGAAACATCTTCCAGCAGCGGGCTGGTAATGGCCTTGGTAGCGGCCTCTCTGGCGCGCGATTCACCGGTGGCCACCCCTGCCCCCATCATTGCCAGACCAGCTTCGCTCATGGTGGTACGCACATCTGCGAAGTCCAGGTTAATCAGGCCGGGGTTCATAATCAGATCGGAAATCCCTTTCACCGCCTGATAAAGCACATCATTCGCCTTCTCGAACATTTCAAGCATCGGGGCGTTTTTATGTGCGAGTGTAACCAGACGGTCATTGGGGATGGTAATCAGGCTGTCCACATGCTGGCGCAGCTCCTGAATGCCGCCCTCGGCAATGGTCATCCGTCTTTTCCCTTCAAAGAAGAACGGCTTGGTCACAACGCCTACGGTAAGCGCGCCAAGCTCGCGCGCCACCTGGGCAATGACCGGTGCAGCGCCGGTGCCGGTGCCGCCGCCCATTCCAACAGCCACAAACACCATATCGCATTCGCCGATGGCTTCGCGAATGGCCTCAATGCTTTCTTCAGCCGCAGCGCACCCGACCTGGGGGTTGGCGCCGGCCCCCAGCCCTCTGGTGCACTGTTCGCCAATCTGAATTTTAATTTCCGCGCCTGAGCGGTTCAACGCCTGCACATCAGTGTTGGCGGCAATGAAGGTCACGCCCTTCAAGTTGGACGTAATCATATTGTCGATGGCGTTGCCGCCTCCTCCGCCAACTCCGATAACCTTTATTTTTGCAGAGCCGGAATGGCCCAGTTCCAGGAATTCCATAGCCTCTCCTTGGTTGACGAGGTTATTGTAATTTTTTGCGCTGTTTTGAATCAGCTTCAACAAAACAGCAGCTTTTTAATTATCAATTATTTCAAAACAACATTTCCGGCGCCCGGCAAAACTTATTGTTAGCATACCATGACGGGTGTTTTTAACCGGAAATGTTAATTTCCTGCAATATTCCGCTTTGCAGCGAAACGCCGCTAAAAAATATCCTTGACCCAGCGCTTCATGCTCGAAAGCACAGAGTCAAACAAATTCTTTTCGCGGATGCGTATTTTATGCACATCGCTTTCCTTGTCCGAGCCGAAGCAGAGCAGCCCCACTGCCGTAGCGAACTTTGGACTGTTCACCACATCTTTCAAACCGCCGATATTGCGCGGGTAGCCCACCCGGCAGGGCAGATTGAACACCTGCTCGGCCAGCTCGGCGGCTCCTTCCATCAGCGAGCTGCCGCCGGTAAGCACTATGCCCGCCCCAATGCTGTTTTTGCTGCCGGAACGGATAATTTCCTGATCCACCAGTGAAAAAATCTCTTCCATGCGGGGTTCGCAGATTTCCGCCAGCACCTGGCGGGAAAGCGCGCGCGGTTCACGCCCCGCCACGCTTGGCACCTCAATATGCTCATCATGCCTGACCAGATCGGCAAGGGCGCAGCCGTACTTGATTTTTATTTTCTCGGCGCTGCTCATGGGGGTGCGCAAACCGTAAGCGATGTCGTTTGTCAGGTTCTGCCCGCCAAGGGCAACCACGCCGGTATACTTGATTGAATTGTCGGAAAATACGGCCACATCAGTGGTGCCGCCCCCGATATCCACCAGGGCCACGCCGATTTCCCGCTCTTCGTCAGTGAGCACCGCCCTGGCTGAGGCCAGCGGCTCAAGCACAATATCGGCCACATCAAGCCCGGCCCGATGGCATGAGCGCACAATGTTCTGAGCTGAGGTCACGGCCCCCGTGACTATGTGCACCTTTACTTCAAGGCGCACCGCCGCCATGCCCAGCGGATCTAAAATACCCCGCTGATCATCCACGATATATTCCTGCGGCAGGGTGTGAAACACTTCCCGGTCAAGCGGAATGGCAATGGCCTTGGCTGCCTCCAGCACCCGCTCCACATCCTTGGGACCGATTTCTCCGCCTTTTACCGCAATCACGCCATGACTGTTGAAGCCGCGGATATGACTGCCGGCGATACCGGCATAGACAGAACGGATGTCGCACCCGGCCATCAGCTCAGCTTCGCTGAGCGCTTTCTTAATTGACTGTACGGTCTGGTCGATGTTTACCACAACCCCTTTGCGCAGCCCGGTGGACTGGCTGGTGCCGATGCCCACAACGTCAACTCCATCGGCTGACGCCTCGCCCACAACCGCACAAATTTTTGTAGTGCCAATATCCAACCCTACAATCAATTCAGAATCAGCCATTTTCTAGTTCTCCGTCCGGGCGTCCTGGCCGGCCCGGCGCGCTTGCTTCAGGTCTGACATCTTCTTCAAATTTTATTACCCTTCCAAGGTCAAGTTGGCAAGGAATTTCAGGTATTTTGGGCCTGCATCCCCATCATGGAAAACTTTTCACCCGTTGCCGACAATGACCCACACCTTGCCGTCATGCGCCCTTATTTCCCTGGCCTGCTCCAACTCATCTCTGGATTTCAAATCCTTCAGCACCACAAGCATACGTCTGATATTATCATCTATATTTTCAAGCCCAAGCAGCAGACTCAGATTTTTGCCTTCAAACTGCACTTCCATGCCTGAGGCCCGGCTTAACTTGAAAAGCGCAGGGGGGTGATAATCCGCGGGCAGGCTTTCCATCACCCCAGCCAGCTTGGCCGTGGTAACATTCAGCTCACGGGCCAGTCCTTCACTGCCGCTGTCAATCTCTAAAATAGGCAGGGCAAGAAATTTGTTGCTGTTTACCTTGGTAATCAGTCTGGCGTCGCTGTCGGCATAATACATATGCCCATTGCACAAAGTCCAATATCTTGGTTCATGCTCCTGAATGGTAATTATCAACCCATCAGGCAGGGCGCGCTTTACGGAAACCCTGCTCACCCAGGGGTTGCTTACCAACCGCGCCTCCACTGCATCAAGAGAGAGATCCAGGCTGTTTCGCCCTGCATGTACCTCCGCTGCCGTAAGGACTTCCGTATAGGAAAGGTTGTTTATTCCATGCACCTCAATATTGCGCAGGGCGAAATAATCGCTGCTGGTCGCCCAGCGGTATACAAAAATCAGTCCCACCGCCACAGCAATGAATGCCGCCGCGCAAACGGCAAGCATTGTCGCTGCGGAAAAAAGCCCCAGAAGCGACTTGATGCCTGGCCTGGCCCTTGGTGCGGAAGCGCGGCGCGATGGGCGGTCGGCGCTCTTTTTCTCTCGCCCAAGTGAAATGCTTCTTCGTTCGGAATAGCGGTTTTTAAGCTTCTTCTTTCCCAGCAGAGGCAGCAAGCTCATGGCACCACCCTGATTTCCAGTTCCAGGTCAAAACCAAATTCATTTTTTACTGCAATTCTGGCAAGCTCAATCAGCTCCAGAGCCTGAGAGCTGGTGCCGTCGCCGCGGTTAACCAGAAAGTTCGCATGGGTGGGCGAAAAGAGCATCCCCCCCAGCTCCCTGCCTTTAAAACCGCATTTATCCAAAAGCATCCCGGCCGGGAACTCCGGCGAAGGATTTTTAAAAGCGCATCCGGCGCTTGCTGCCTGTAAGGGCTGTCCGGCCTGCTTTTTTTGAAAATTTTCCTGCATTTCTGCGCGGATTGTTTCTTCAGGTCTGCGCGGCAGACGCAGCAGAGCGCTGCGGATAAGATGCCAGGACGCCTCCGCCTGCCCGTCAAAGGAAAAATGGCGGTATGCAGGAAAGAGCTCATCCCGCTTTTTTCGGAACAGGCCATGTTCAGGAGAAAAAAACTCCGCTTCATTCAAATAGCTGCCGATTTCCGAACCATAGGAACCGGCATTCATGGCAATGGCTCCTCCTACTGTTCCAGGAATGCCGGCCAGACCCTCCAAGCCTCCCAGCCCCTGGCGGGCCGCCCAGTTCAAGAGTGCGGGCAACGGCAGACCGGCAGGCGCGAATACCAGGGCGGAACAGTCGTCCTGTTCCAGGATATCCGGCTTTCGCCGCTCGTCAAGGCGCAGCAGCACCAGCCCCAGTTCACCGTCCTGCGCCAGAATGTTGCTGCCCCGCCCCAGAGGAAGCGGGCGCCCTCCCAGCTTTTTCATCAGGCCGGGCAGGCGCTCAAACTGCTCATCGCTGTCGAGCAATACCTCTGCAAGGGCTGATCCGCCCAGACGCAGGGTAGTGCGCTGCTTAAGGCTCGGGGCATATGTTATTTGCGGC
>JAFQMU010000210.1 GCA_017421085.1 Desulfovibrionaceae bacterium
CCGCTGCCGGTGCCGCCGACCACCAGGATATTCCGATGTGCCTCAATGGCTTCCTGAATAATTTCCCGCACTTCCAGCGGCATGATGCCTTTTTCAACGTATTGCTCTAGCGTGAATACCGTTCTTGCCTTCTTGCGGATAGTGAAACATGGGTTGGCCACAATGGGTGGCAGAAGGCCCTCAAAGCGACTGCCGTCTATGGGCAGCTCCCCTTCCACCACCGGGTTTTCAGCGGTTACGGTAGTGTCTTTGGCTGAAGCCATAACGTTAAGCACAAGCCGCGACTGCATGGCGTCCATGCAACCGACCTGCTCCATCCCCCTGCCAAGGCGTTCAAACCAGAGAGAGGTGTCGGGGTTGAGCATCACTTCCACAATTTCGTTATCTGCAAGTGCCGCCATGATTTGTGGGCCCAGGCTGTGCTCAAGATTTTTGATAATGCGTTCCATTCAACCTTACCTCAAAATAAATACCGCTACGTTAATCAGGGCGGACATGGTGATGATTGCGCTTGTCCATTTCATCACCTGGCTATGTTCCTGGCGCTTTGCATCCTCCTGCTCCAGCACAGCTTTGATTGTGTCTATGGAAGCGCTGGAAAGTTTTTCTTTCAGGCCGTCCACGCTGGTTTTTACTCCAGTTATATATTGCTCCGTTGACGCGGACATCACGCGGGTAAGAGCCTGGTGATGCCGTTCATTCACTTTTGCCAACTCCACCAGAAAGGCGTTGAGGATTGTTACAGTCATCAGAATTGGGTCGTCTTTTCCGATGTTCTCACCATGCTTCTGAATGAGCAGGTTCCTGACATCTTCAAGCTCAAGCCCGATACCGTCATGACTCAGGACAGGTTCAGGTTCGGCTCCCTGTTTTTGGATGGTTTCCCGGTTTTCATTTTCCATAACATCCTCAGTTAAACAAATTGCGCCATTTCCATGGTTTCACAGGCGGCTGACCACCAGCTTTTGATTCGCTGCCGCTCCATGATCGGCCTGGTTGAATGTATGGCCGCGTCAAAACTGATTTTCTCCGCAAGCAGACTTTCCAAGTCCTTTCCAAAGGTGCTTTGCTTCCTGTGGGGAATTTCAATCATTGAGTGAAATTTATCTTGGTAGTCTTTGTAAACTTTGAATTCCTCAAATCCGCTGCCGTTTATCTCTATCTCGCCAAAATAGCGGTTCAGCCAGACCATAAGATTTGACCCGGTTCCAAAATGTTCAGCCAGAGACTTTAAACCGGACAATGTATCAGTTATTGCCTGACCGCCGGTGATGATGCTGTGCATAAAAACTTGGTGCCCTTCTTCATGGAGTAAAGATATTGCTCTGTTCTCCACGAGATAGGAGCACAGGGGCACAAAGCTGCTAGCCCCGTTATCGACCACCATATGGGCTTTTTCAGGGAGCTCAAAAATCCGCTCCATGAGCTGGTCAAAGCTACGGGCGTCAATGTCGTCGCCAACCATAATGTCCAAGATATCAGCGTTAAATTCTCTGTAACCCGCCAGGGTATGGTTTACCGGGTCGGTATCGATGCAGCGCACCAGTTCGGGGTCAATTTTCAAACGGAGAAACTGCACCAGCATTGATGCGACCAGGCTTTTGCCAACGCCCCCTTTCCCCTGCAAGATAAAATGAATGGTTGCCATTTTTACTCCTTCTTATTTAACACTTCCGGCCCGATGACTTCTGCATCTGTGTTTTTTCTTGGTGGCCGGAAATCAAACTTTTCTTCTTTGCTGATAATTCTGCTTGGAAAATTATTTCTGAGCGGCAGTGGACTTGTGTCATTCACTTCAACTTTTTTATTCCGCTTATATTTCAGAACATAAAAACAGAAAGTCCGGTAGCTGATGCTTATTTTATTTTCAGCCCGCAGAGACTCATAAATAGAGCGAGCTGAATGACCTTCACTTCTGAGCTGAAGAATGGTTTCAAGAGAAGCCAGAAACTCTGCTCGTCCACAATATCTACGTTGAGCACTCATTAGAAACTCCATTGAATTGTAACCACTGACAAAGTCGATCCCACCAGAAACGGGCCGAACGGCAGTTTGTCGCTTTTTCCCTTTCCACTAAGCCTGGCCAGTATGAGCGCTGCGAGCATCGCCAGAGCGAGTGCCCAGGGCAGGGCCTTAACGCCCAGCAAAGCGCCAAGTGCGAGCATCAGGAGCGCGTCTCCTGAACCAAGGCATTCTCTTTTATGGCGCACTCTGGCCAGGACTTGCGCAGCCTTTAAAACAGCAAACCCGACTCCGGCTCCGAGCAGCGCGTATGTCCAGCCGTTCCCGAAGATCCCTTCCCCTGAAATCGCAATAACAGCGGCCGGGACAGTCAGGCATACGGGCAGTTCAAAATCTTTCCAGTCATGCCAGGCAGCCCAGATGAGCAGAGCCAGGCATGTGCAGCGCGACAGCCAGAGGAAAAAACGCATAGTTTCAACATCCTCAAAAATGTACATATTCTGTCCTACTGAATCAGCTTGAGCTGCCGGATAACGGCGGTAGCGTATTTGCGCCCGCGTTCCGCATTTTTATTGACCGGGGTGTGGTAGCTGGCCACGGCTTTCCAGCCCAGCCCAAACCGTTTAATTTCCTGTGCGAGTATCCAGGTTCCGATGATGATGTTGCGTTCCGGGTCAAGCACATATTCCGGTGTCAGACTAAAACGGCGCAACCACTGGCTGTTGATCTGCATCAGTCCTACATCAAAGGATTTGCCTGCCTCCCAAGCCTGATTGGCCACGGCGAGAGCGTCTTCTTTGGAGTTCGGCATGAAACTTTTCCCGGTCACGTTC
>JAFQMU010000211.1 GCA_017421085.1 Desulfovibrionaceae bacterium
CCAGTTTGAGGGCGATTTTAATTTTATCTTCAACGCTGAAGGTGATTTCTTCGCTTTGTGAGCCGTCTCTCAAAGTGGTGTCGTAAATGGTGATTTTCGGCATTTTATCCTCGCAACGGGGATGGTTGGCGGCCGGGCGGAAGGCCGGGGCATCAGTTCAGTTTGTGCAGGCATCAGCCCGGCCCCAGATGGAAGCCGGGCTGATGCGAAATGGGACTTTAGCCTTCGTAGTCCTGCGAATGCAGGTTAAAAGCATCGTGCAGAACGCGAACAGCCAGTTCGCCGTATTTTTCTTCGATGAGGCAGGTAATTTTGATTTCCGAGGTGGAAATCATCAAAATGTTTATCCCTTCTTCTTTCAGGGCTTCAAATGCCTTGGCGGCTACCCCGGCATGATTGCGCATGCCTACTCCGATAACCGAAACCTTGACCACGCCGGAGTCATAGGCCAGCTCGGTCGCCCCCAAATCGGCCTGCACCTTTTTCATCAGCTCAATGGTTCTGTTCAGGTCTTTCTGGGGAATGGTAAAGGTCATGTCTGTGTGGCCTTCAGAACTGGTATTCTGAATAATCATATCAACAATAATTCCGGCGTCTGCCAGCGGGCCGAACAAACCGGCCGCAATTCCCGGCTTATCCAGAACCTTGCGCAGAGTAACGCGGGCCTGATCCTTATCGTAGGCAATGCCTGATACAAGTACGCTTTCCATACTGCTGTCCTCCTGAGTAACCAGCGTGCCCGGGTCATCCGAAAATGTAGAGCGGACATGCACCGGAACATTATATTTCTTTGCAAATTCAACTGAACGGATTTGAAGCACCTTGGCGCCCATGCTGGACATTTCCAGCATTTCTTCATAGGCCACCTTGGGCAGTTTGCGGGCCTTACCGTAGATGTTGGGGTCAGTGGTATAAACCCCGTCCACATCCGTATAGATTTCACATTCTGCGTCAGGGCGCAGGGCGGCGGCCAGGGCCACGGCCGAAGTGTCTGAGCCGCCGCGCCCCAGCGTGGTGATGCGACCGGCAGGGGTTTGCCCCTGAAAACCGGCCACTACCAGCACATCATAAATTTCAAGCAGCTCACGCAGCTTTGCCCCGTCAATGTCGAGAATACGGGCGTTGCCGTAATCGTCATTGGTGGTGATTGGAATTTGCCAGGCAAGCAGGGAACGGGCCTTGATGCCGTTATCGTTTAGCAGCATGGAAAACAGGGAAATGGATACCTGCTCGCCGGTAACCACCAGAGTATCGAGCTCTGCCCGATTGGGGGCGTCAGACCATTTTGAGGCCATTTCCAGCAGGCGGTTGGTTTCGCCGGCCATGGCCGACAGCACCACAATAACCTTGTAGCCGCTGTCCAGAGCATTTTTAACCTTGCCCATGACCATCTGCATTCTTTCCAGCCCGGCCACGGAGGTTCCGCCGAATTTTTGAACCAGAATACGCATATTGTCCTTCCTATTCACTTAGCCTGTTAAAATTTTGGTAAAATGGGTGAATAATTGCACAAATAAAAATAAACTGTTTTCCGGCTGCCTGTTCAAACTGCGTTGAACTTAATTGGTAAAGGCCGGTTGGGTTTATCGCATGCCGCAGCAAATCATACTATAAAATAATTATCCGCAAAAACGGGAAGTTTTGCCGCTGCTCCCACACCTTTAAGCACCACTTCGCGTGCAGTCTGTTCTGCTTCTGTTTCTTTAAAAACTTTTTCTGCAACATCGTCTGGAATGTCTTTTCTTCCGGCATTTTCAGGCTGCTGCACCTGCCAGTATATCTCCAGTCTGCTTTCGGGGATGAGAATTTCAGGCATGTTTTCCGCCCATTCGATGAGCAGGGCAAGCGGTCTCTGCCCGGGTGAAGGGTTTTCGATTCTGTCGATAGCCTCTTCAAGGCTATCATCATATCCGCCGGGAGGCAGAA
>JAFQMU010000212.1 GCA_017421085.1 Desulfovibrionaceae bacterium
ATTTATTCCATGGATGATGATGGAGAACGGGATCAGGCGCTGCGCACCATGCGCGCCTCTCTTGGTCAAATCCCCCAAATCAAATCGCATTCGCTGCAATGGATTGTGCATCGGGCCGGGATGCTGTCAACCCTGACCCCGGTGCGGGGCGATATGTTCTGGAGCGGAAGTCAGAAAGGCTTTCTGCATGAGCTGACCCTTGATCCGGTGTATACCAGAGAAGGGCTGGCTGTTACCCTTGACTATCTGGAGAATCTGAATCTGGTCCTTGACGACGGCGCCTTCAAGCCGTCAACTGAAGAGTTCATGCGCTGGTATGCTTCAAACTATCAGAACGCCTGGTGGGAATTTGCCATGACTTTTGCGGATAAATCCGTGAGTCTGGCCAACCTCCCCGCCAGAGGCGAGCTTGTTTCCCTGATAAGTTCGGATCATAACCCCTACTTTGCGCTTCTTCTGCGCATGGATGAAGAGCTCCAGGCGGTGCGAGCCTATCTTGACCCGGCGCCCCAATGGATGAACGACCTCTCGGTATTTGCCCGCTCTTTGAGGCTGGTGGCGAAAGTCAATCCTGAAAAAGAGAAATCTCTCGTGCAGCAGCTTAAAGAAAACGCGCAGGACATCTACAATGACCTTAATGATGTGGTTGATGCAGCCGCCCGCGAACGCGACATGAAGGCCCAGGTTCTGACCAAAGATATTCAGGCGTATCTGGAAGCTATGCAGGCTCTGATAAGCTTTACCACCGGCGATGACCAGGCCTTTAACGCCGTTAAAGACGCCATGCCCAACGAAAACAACCCCGGTGCAAAAGACGCTCCTCTGACACTGGCGATCACCGCTTCCGACAATCTCAACGCCAGGCTCAACCCGGCCCAGGGGGCGGACTCTCCTGTATATGTCCTGAGCAACGGGCCCATGAACTTCTTTATGCAGCGGCTGCTCAATGGCGCGGCATGCCACATTCAGGCCATGTGGGAAGGCAATGTTCTGGCCAAAGCGGGCAGGCTGTCGCCATCGCAGCTGCAGCAGGGCCTGTTTGCCGAGCAGGGCGGGATTGTGCGCGACTTTGCCGATAACACTCTGAGCTACTTTCTCAACCATACCCTGGTGGGCTATGACCCGGAAAAGATTGACGGACGGGCCATACCGTTCACCAAAGAGTTTCTGGCTTTTCTCAACGCAGGTCTAAGCTCCTATCAGCCTCTGCGCAATGAATACGGCGTGAATATCTCCGCCCTGCCCGTAAATGTGAATGACGGCGCGCTGGAAGTGCCGTATATGGTTGAACTGTCGCTGCACTGCGCCAGAGAGAGTCAGAATCTTGTCAACTACAACAGCCCGGCCTCAGCCCGATTTACCTGGCAGCCGGAAGTCTGCGGCGACACATCTCTGTCCATCCGCTTCAAAAGTGTCAGTCTGGATGTGCTCTACCCGGGCGAAAACGGCTTTTTAAACTTTTTGAATGACTTTCAGTATGGCTCAAAAATATTCAAAGCTGCCGACTTCCCGGAACAACTGGCTATTTTGAACAGACTGGGGGTAAGCGACATTACATTGGGCTATCAGATTTCCGGGGCGGAAGAGCTTTTAGGCAGCCATCGCTTCACCCCGGGCGGCATTCCTTTTATTGCAACAGATTGTAAGCGTTAGAGAATTTATGCAGAACCTCACTCTTCTGGAGCGAATCGGAGCAATGGAAGCTCCATCTGGCGGCCTCAGCGAAAGGCAGCGACTGGAGCGCTCGCTGATGCGCCACCTTACCTCGCTGCTCAACACCCGCAGAGGAAGCGTGCCCATTGCTCCCGACTACGGCATTGCCGATGTAACCGACCTGGGGCGCAGCTTTACTGAAGAAAGCATTGCTGAGTTCAAAAGCGAGCTGGAGCGGATTATAATGTATTATGAACCCCGCCTTTATAAGGTGCAGGTAAAGCATACGCCCAGACCGGATGTGCCCCTGTCCGCCGTATTTGGAATAGAGGCCGCAATAAACACCCCGTATGGCCCGCAGACTCTGCAATTTGAAACAATGCTCGATGCAACGGGAATGGTCCGCATGAAGGGAGGTGAAGGCTGAGATGGACACGGCATGGTATTATCAGAGAGAGCTGGAGCGGCTGAGAATTCTGGCGGCTGAATTTTCCAAAGCGCACCCGGCGGTGGCGCCTCTGCTGGCCGGGCCCTCTTCCGACCCCGATGTGGAGCGCCTGCTGGAAGGCACAGCCTACCTCACCGGGCAGCTCGCCCAAAAACTTGATGAAAGTTACGACCGCATCGCCGAAAATCTGAGCGCAATTGTTATGCCTCAGCTTTTGCGCGATATTCCCAGCTGCACCATTATAAAATTCACCCCAAAAACGGCTTTGAAAGCATTTCAGCTCATTCCAAAAGGCAGCAGACTCGGCTCGGTGGAGGTTGACGGCATTTCCTGCATTTTCAGCACATGCACCCCTGTGGAGCTCGCGCCTATGCGTCTGTCTGATGTCGAATATGAAGCCAAGCCGGGCAGACAGCC
>JAFQMU010000213.1 GCA_017421085.1 Desulfovibrionaceae bacterium
ACCGCTGCGATGCTGTCGCTGTTTTGTTCAAACAGTTTTTTTACCGCATCCAAATCATTATAATGGGCCAGGAGGGTTTCTTCGACCACTGCCGGGGGAACGCCGGGGGTTCCCGGAATGCTCAGGGTTGCAAAGCCCGACCCGGCGGCCGCGAGAAACGCATCTCCATGCCCATGGTAACAGCCGATAAATTTAATAAATTTGTTTCTGCCGGTATATCCTCTGGCGAGACGCAGGGCGCTCATGGTAGCCTCTGTGCCTGAGTTGACCATGCGCAGCATTTCAATATGAGGCATGGCCTCCTGCACGGCCAGAGCAAGTTTCACCTCGCTTTCGCACGGGGCGCCGAAGCTGGAGCCGAGCTCCGCCGCTTCGTGCAGGGCGCCGGTCACTGCCGGGTGGGCATGCCCCAGCAGCAGCGGCCCCCATGACATTACAAAGTCAATATATTCATTTCCGTCCACCGACCAGATATGGCTTCCTCTGCCTCTTTCTATAAAAAGGGGAGCTGCGTTTACCCCGTGGCAGGCTCGTACCGGGCTGTTTACCCCGCCGGGCATCAACTGACGGGCTTGTGCGAATAATTGTTCGGATCTGGCGGTGTCGTTGTTCATATGAGACTCCTTGATTATGAGAAATAGTGCATGCCTGTCTTTTTATATTCGTGAAGCGTGCGCAAAACAAGCGGTTTTTTCAAACAGCCCCGGGCTGCTGCCTGCAAGGCCTTTTGCAGAGCCTCTATATGCATTTCCAGCATATCCCGGCTGCGGGCATGGAGCATGGCGTAGAGTTGATAGGGCCAGACCGGTCTCTCTGCTGTCCCAGGCTCTGTTACGGGGGCGCGCAAATAGCAGTGTGAAACAAAAGTGCACTCCGAAGCGATCTGACCAAGCTGCATGCGCAGTTCCCGGGCAAGGTCGCGCACATCCCAGGCAACCAGGGCATTGTGGGAAAAACCTGCCTGCCGATGGTTGAGGATCGCGCCAAATCTGCGAAGCATACCCTGCCTTTGCATGCGCTGAAGCAGTGCAAGCACATCCTTCTCACTGCACCCGGCGGCTTCAGCCACCCCGGCAAAGGGGCGGGAGCAGATCGGCAGTCCTTTTTGCAGCAGCCTGAGCGCCACCCTTTCCCAGGGGGGCGGAGTTTCATTGTTTAAAGGCGGGTGCGAAGATTTGTTCATCAGCAGTGCAGGCGAGGTATGGTATTATCCCTGAAAAGCAGTTTTCTCGGAGGTTAGCTTCCTTAAAAATTAAGATTTTCAGATGCTTACAGCCGGAGGCATGAAAATCATCAAAAAGTCTTAACAGGACTTGCCAAAAATGGCAAATCAGGATAAGAACTGCCTTTGCTCTTATTCATCGGAGGAAAAAATGAAAAAAGACATTCATCCCAAAGTATACAAGGCCAAAATCATCTGCGCCTGCGGCAACGAAATTGAAGCTCTTTCCTGCAAGGGCGAGCAGGTTCAGGTGGAAATCTGCTCCAATTGCCATCCGTTTTACACCGGTAAGCAGCGCTTCGTAGACACCGCCGGCCGTATTGACCGCTTCCGCAAGAAGTACGCGAAATTCCAGGAAAACGCCTAGTCTGACAACTTTCACGCAGCCAACGCAGGAGCGGCCGTTCCTGCGTTGGCTGCGTTGTTTTTTTATTTACGTATTGCTCATGACCTGAAATGTCTGTATAGTAAAGTTGTTATGCGCGCCAATTCCCTCAAGTCACTGATTCTTGCTTCAGCCCCCTGCGCGGTGGGGGGGCAGGCTGTGCTTGAAGGCATCATGATGCGGGCGAAGGACAGGCTCTCTGTCGCAGTGCGCATGCCTGACGGGAGCATCACTGTACAAAGCATGCCCTGGTTCTCTCTTACCCGTTCGCCCGTTTTGCAGAAGCCGTTTATGCGCGGCTTCCCCGTTTTGCTGGAAACCATGGTCAACGGCATCAAAACTCTGAACCTGTCCGCCCGTCTTACCGGAACTGAAAACGGCGAAGAAATTAAGTCGTGGCATCTGGCGCTCACTTTAATCTGCTCCATCGGCATGGCTCTGGTTTTGTTTGTGGTGCTGCCCCATCTGTTTTCTGTCGGGATGCAGTGGCTGGGCATTTCCGGCGGCCTGAACTCCATTTCTTTCCATGCCTGGGACGGGTTGTTTAAGTTTTCTTTATTTATCGGATACATAGCGGCCATTTCGCTGCTGCCTGATATTTACCGGGTGTTTCAGTATCACGGGGCGGAACATAAAACCATCTGGGCCTATGAGCGCAGTGTTGCTCTGAATGCCCGCAGCGCCATGCAGATGAGCCGCCTTCACCCCCGTTGCGGAACCACGTTTTTGCTGTTTGTGCTGTCCATAGCCATTTTGCTGCACACCATTGCCGTGCCTCTGGCCCTGATGGTCTGGACCCCGGAAAATCCGGTGCTCAAGCACACGCTGGTTATTTGTTTCAAACTTTTATTGATGATTCCCATATCCTCCCTTGCATACGAGCTGATTAAATTTTCCAGTCGGATAAATCATCCGCTTCTGGGAGGAATTTTGAAATCGCCGGGGCTTTTGCTGCAGCTTCTCACCACGAGAGAGCCGGATGAAAGCCAGATGGAAGTGGCTCTGGTCGCCCTGAAAGAGGCCCTTTACACCGATGCGCCCGAAATTGACACCCCGGTTTATCAATGTCTGGAGGAAGCCGCATGTTAGCCAAACTCGAAAGCCTTGAACAACAGTTTCTTGACCTGGAAAAACAGCTGTCTGACCCGGGCGTGATTTCCGATCAGGAGCGCTATCGGAAGCTTACCAAAGCTCACTCTGACCTGAAAGACATTGTGGTTGTATTCAGAGAATACAAAACCGCCTTGCAATCTTTGGAAGACAATGCCCTGCTGGCCAATGACCCCGACCCGGAAATGCGGGAGATGGCTGAAGAAGAGCTGCGCGCCACCAAAGAGCGTTTGCCGAAGCTGGAAGAAGAGTTGAAAATATTGCTGCTTCCGACCGACCCTCTGGATGAAAAAAATATTATTCTGGAAATCAGGGCGGGCACAGGCGGAGAAGAGGCGGCTCTGTTCGCCGCCGACATGTTCAGAATGTACACCCGCTATGCTGAGTCCAAAGGATGGAAGGTAGAGATTTTAAGCTCTTCTGAAACCGGAAACGGCGGCTATAAGGAAATTATCGCTCTGATAAGCGGTGATAAGGTATACAGTCAGCTCAAATATGAGTCGGGCACCCACCGGGTGCAACGGGTACCCGCCACTGAATCGCAGGGGCGCATTCATACATCAGCGGTTACTGTGGCCATTTTGCCGGAAGCGGAAGAAGTTGACATTGAAATCAAGCCGGATGAAGTGCGCATTGATGTATTTCGTTCTTCCGGCCCGGGCGGGCAGAGCGTAAACACTACCGACTCGGCCGTGCGGCTTACCCACCTTCCTACCGGGATTACTGTGTCCTGTCAGGATGAAAAGTCTCAGCACAAAAACCGGGAAAAGGCCTTCAAGGTGTTGCGCTCCCGCCTTTACGAAGCCGAACAGGAGCGCCAGAATCAGGCCATGGCCGCCAACCGCCGCTCACAGGTCGGCTCAGGAGACCGTTCAGAACGCATACGCACCTATAATTATCCCCAGTCGCGGGTGACTGATCACCGCATCAATCTGACCCTGCATAAGCTGGAATCATTTATGGAAGGGGATATTCAGGAAATCACCACGGCTCTGGCCGCTCAGGCCCAGGCTGACGCCCTGCGCGAACAGGCCAGCGGGTAAACGCCGGGCAAGACATCAACTCGCGTCTTGCCTTTTACAACACGCCACCGACAGCCTGCCGTTATTCATGCCGGAAAATTCTGTTGCAGCTCTTCTGTTTTCTTATGAGAAACAACTGGCCGGAGCCGGGGTGGACAGCCCCCGGCTCTGTGCGGAAATGATTGTTGGCGAAGCCGCCAGGATGGGGCGGGCCCAGCTGATTGCCTTTGGAGAACGCCTTTTGAGCGACCCCGAACTCAGCCTCGCTGAGGGGATGCTGCTTCGGCGGCTGAAAGGGGAGCCGATGGCCTATATTCTGGGGCGCAAAGAGTTTTACGGCTATGATTTTTCCGTTGGTCCGGCGGTGCTGGTCCCCCGGCCGGAAACTGAATTGCTGGTTGATTTGGCTCTGGGTGAATTTGAACGTTCAGCCTCCGTGCGTTTTGCTGATCTGGGGTGCGGTTCGGGGTGCATCATTGCCGCCTTGCTCAAAGAGGCCGAAGGCTGGCACGGCATCGGCGTGGATATTTCGCTCCCGGCTCTGGAAATTTGCGCTTATAATCTGTGCAACCTGCTGGGGACAGAAGCTGGCGCGAATTTTAGCCTATGCCCATGCTCAGAAAACATTGATACGGATTTTGCAGCCTCACCCAGATTCCGTCTGATTCAGTCGGATTTCACGGTTTCCAACTGCCTGCCCATTGCCGGGCTTGACCTGATTGTCAGCAACCCTCCCTATATTCCCAGCCATGAATACCTGCATCTCAATTTTGAGGTGAAAAATTTTGAGCCGCGGCAGGCGTTGGAGTCCGGAGCTGACGGGCTTGAGCATCCCCGGGCTGTGGCCCGCGTCGCTGCGGGCGCGTTAAAGCCGGGCGGGCTGCTGTTGATGGAGATAGGCTGCGAGCAGGGAGAAGCCGCGCAGGAGCTGTTTGCTTCATCTGTCTGGAGAGAGGCGGAGATAATTCCCGACTTGTCCGGTCTGGACAGAGTGGTCAGGGCCCGGCTTGCCTGAACGCCCCGCTGTGAGCGGAAATGGCTTGAACCTCACCCGATGCAGTGAGTACATGATATGGCGTTATTATCCTGCTCAGGGCCTTTCAAAGGCGCCTTATGCCGGAAGTCATTTTTAAGTAACATATGGAAAATGGGCCCGGAGCCGGCGGCGACGGCTTCGCCGATAAACGTCCCAAAATCAGGTTTTTCTGCAAAGCGGCCTTCATACCCGACCTGAAAAGTATATTGCGTTCCGCTCTGTCAGACAGTCAGAAGACAGATTGCAGACATTTATTTTAAAACTGGATTTCAGAATTATTTTACTGCTCTTTTCCGGCAGAGTTTCAGTGGACACGGCAGGGCGGATTGATATAATCTCTCCGTCTGCTGAGATGGGGGCTCAACTTTGTTGCTGACAGCGCAGTTTCAGACGCCCGTCAGCCCGTCCGTAATATCTCGAGCGCTGAAAACAGGTGAGTATGTCTACTGTCCTGATACCCATATCTTCTTTTCCGGCCGCTGCTGTAACGGCGGCGTCGCTGTTTCTGGTGTTTCTGCTCACCCGCCGTAATCCGGTTTTTCCGGTTATAACTGCAATTCTCATGCTTATCCGCCTGATCAGCGCGCATGACCTGTTTCTGGTTTTTCATGCTCAGGCATGGTTGGCGGCAGCTCTGGGCGCTTTGAAAGATTTGCTGCCGCTGACGCCTTTCCTCCTGCTGATGCGGTTTCGCCTTTGCCGCATTCTGGGAGCTTTGACGGGAACAGCGGTTGTGCTGCTCAATATTATTGACCTGGTGTATATCAAGGAAACCTTTTCCAGATTACAGCATGAATTCTTTGAGAATACCGACCTCACCTCAATTTTCATCCGCTTTGATTTTTTTGTCATTGGACTGGGGGGAATAATTCTCACCCTGCTGCTGCTTCTGCCTCTCTTTCTGAAGGCAGGGAATAACCAGGGCGCTCCAGGGAAGATTTTGCTCACTGGAGTTTGCACCGCCCTGTTCTTGCTGAACCCTGCTCCGCAGATACCCAAAACCGGCGAATATCTGACCGATGAAATCAATATGGAGCGTGATTTCGCCCTGGTTATTGTAGCAGCATCGGCTGTAAAGAACTTTTTGTGGGAAGGGGTCTGGCCTGCCCCTGCGGAAAGCCGCCCGCTTTATGAATACAGCCCGGAAGAGAGCCTGCTTCTGGAGCAGTGGGGGGTGCTTGACCCCAGGCAGGCCAACAGCAACGCCGGTAACCTGCAAAATGCCGCACCTGTTCCGGATGGAAGCGCCTCCCCCTACCGGAGAATAATTTATGTATTTATAGAGTCGCTGTCTTATGACTTTCTGCAATGCAAGCTCACCCGGCCTGATGCCTGCACCATGCCTTTTTATTTTTCGCTGCTGAACAACCCTGAAAATATATACCTGAGCAATTACTATTCATCGGCGTTTACTACGGATGAAGGCATTTACGCCGCCTTTGCCTCCCGCCCCAATTTCGGCGGCGATGACGCAGCCGGGCGCCGCCCCGAAAATATTTTCAGCCTCGCCCGCAGGGCCGGCTATAAATCGGCCTATTTTCTGGGGGCAAGCGTCTATTTCAGAAGTAAGTTCAAAACCTATGTCAACACCATGCAGGTTGATGAGGTTTATGGTCTGGAGCAGGATATGGGGCTGCCGCCGCTGCAACACTCCTTTCAGTGGGGCGATACCGATGAGCGCATTTTTGAAAAGGCCCTGCTCTGGCAGAAGGAACACCGGGCGGAGAAAAGCATCAGCATCATTTGCACCATCAATACCCATCCGCCTTTTTTCAGTAAAGACGGGCCGCCCCCCGGCGTGGAAGATACGCCCATAACCCGGGCCTTTTACAGCACCGACATCGCCCTGAAAAACTTTGTGCAGGGGCTGGAGGAAAACGGGCTGCTGGATGACCGTACCCTGCTGATTATCGGGGCGGATCATCAGATTACCCATGGCGGCGAGGAAGCGCGTGAACATCTTCCTGAGAAGAAATTCGGCAACCGGCACATTCCTCTGGTCTTTGTGAGTAAAAACCGGGCGCCTTTGCAGGGAATTTACAAAGATGCCCATGCCTCTGCGGTGGACATCGCCCCTACCCTGGGGGATTTGCTTGGCCTGCCGGAGCAGCCCGGCTATTACGGGAAAAGTCTCTTCCTGCCTGAACGCCGTTATGATCTGGCCGTGACCAGAGGCGGGCTTTTCTTTTTTGGAACAGAAGAGATGAACATGTCTTTCGATTTGCGCTATGAGCCGCAGGGAACGGCGCAAAGCGCCATTTACAAGTGGTATTTTAATCAGCAGCAGGCGGACAGATGATTCCAGGCCGCCAGAAGAAAGCGTAAACACAGCAGGTATTTTATGGATACTTTGGTTCTGAAAAAGGGAGAAGAACGCCGCATCAGAGCGGGACACCTGTGGGTATTCAGCAATGAGGTCGATGTCCGGTCAAGCCCGCTCAAAAACTTTGAGCCCGGCAGCTGCGCAACTCTTACAGATTGCCGGGGCAAGGCCCTGGGAACGGTATATGTCAACCCGGCTTCACTGATTGCGGCCCGTCTGTTCAGCCGGGAAGCGGGAGCCGCGCTTGACGCCGCTCTGCTCGAAAAACGGCTGAGCGCAGCCCTTGCCTTGCGCGAAAGTCTGTTTGAACGCCCTTTTTACCGTCTGGTGCATGCAGAAGGCGACTTACTTCCCGGTCTGGTCATTGATCGTTATGACAGTATTTTTTCCATTCAGATTACCACTGCGGGCATGGAACGGGTAAAGCCTGAGCTCTGTCGGGTTATGGAAAAAATGTTCCCTGCCTCCCAGCTTGTATTCAGAAACGATGCCCAGAGCCGAACCCTGGAAAATCTGCCGGAAAATCTCGATTTTTATCCTCCAGACAGCAATTTCCCAACCGAACTGACGGTCGAGGAAAACGGGCTGGCTTATTCCGTGCCCAGCCTGGATGGCCAGAAGACAGGCTGGTTTTATGATCAGCGGCTTAACAGACGAATGGCGCGTGAACTGGCGGCCGGGCTGAGGCGCGTCAATCAGTCTCCAGTCCGGGTGCTGGATGCGTTCTGCTATGCCGGTGGATTTGGGGTAGCAGCTGCCGCAGGAGGGGCGCAGGAAATTACTTTTCTCGATGCGTCGCGCCAGGCCCTTGATTATGCCGTCAACAATCTTGCACAGGGGGGCTTTCCCCACGCTCCCGCTGCCCGCTGCCTGGAAGGAGATGCGCTCAATCTGCTGAACGGGCTGCTGGAAGCCGGCGAGAGTTTCGGCCTGGTTTCCATGGATCCGCCGGCCTTTATCAAGCGGAAGAAAGACGAGGAAGCCGGGCTCGCGGCCTACTACCGGGTGAATGAACTAGGTCTGGCTCTGGTGCAGCCGGGAGGTTTTTATATTTCCAGCTCATGTTCGCACCATCTTGAGCTCGATGCCTTGCGGCGTATTATTCAGCGGGCAGCCTCCCGCCTGCGCCGCTCTGTTCAGCTGCTTGCCGTAGGGCGGCAGGGGCCGGATCACCCGGCCCACCCGGCCATGCCTGAAACTGAATATCTGAAAACTCTTGTTTTCAGAATAGCCTGAAATAATTTTGGGTTTGAGGGGATATCCGGAGAATGCCATTTTAGACATCTGATGCTTGGCGGACTAATGTAACACCGGCTTCCATTGAAAGCCGGTGTTACACGGAATTTAATAACCCGCAGCCAGAAGGCTGCCGGTCGGGTGCATGGCAGATATTTCCGCGTCAGCCTTCTGGAAAGGCCTGGAAACCGATTTCTGTTACAGCATGAATCAAGGACGCCTCTGATACTGAATCTGCTTCTGCATACACGCAGGCTCTCTTGTCTTCCAGGCTGACAAAAACTTCAAGCGCTCCCGGTACGCCGAGCAAAGCCTTTTCCACCCGGCGGACGCAGTGTCCGCAGCTCATCCCTTCTATTCTCAGTTGCAGGCAGACACGGCCCGGGCCGGGAATTGTCCCTGAATTATCCGGCGCTTGCAGATGCCCGCCTGGCAGCCTGTTATCAAGGTCATTGTACTGTCGGGTATCAGACTGAGGCGTGTCCTCCTCCTCTGACTGTGACTTTTTTGTTTCCCCGCAATGCCAGACAGGGCGGAAAGTGCGGAGGCGAAGCGCATTTGACACCACGCAGACAGAGCTCATGCTCATGGCGGCGGCGGCAAGCATGGGGCTGAGGGTCAGCCCCCACACTCCGTAAAACAGGCCGGCGGCTATCGGAATGCCTACGCTGTTATAAAAAAACGCCCAGAACAAATTCTGGCGGATATTGCGCATGACCGCCCGGCTCAGTTGGATTGCCGCAGCCGCATCAAGCAGGTTGTTGCGCATCAGCACGATATCGGCCGCTTCAACGGCAATTTCCGTTCCCGCCCCTATGGCCATCCCCACATCGGCCCGGGCCAGGGCAGGCGCGTCGTTGATGCCGTCACCCACCATTACCACCTTATGCCCCTGAGCCTGTAAACGGCGCACTTCCTGCTCCTTATCCCCTGGGAGCACCTCAGCCAGAGTGCGGTCAATTCCGGTTTGCCGCTGAATGGCGGCAACGCTTTGACTGTTGTCGCCGCTGATCATCACAAGTTTGAGCCCCATTTTCTTCAGCTCATTTATCGCCTGCACGCTGTCCGGCTTTATGGCATCGGAAAAAGCCAGCAGCCCCAGGAGGCGGTCATTACGGGCAAAACAGATAACAGTTTTTCCCTCCAGAGCAAGCTGTTCGCCCTGTGCCCGCATTCCTTCGGGCAGAATAATTCCGGCCTCACGCATAATTGCTGCATTGCCTCCCAGGCAAATCTGGCCGTCTATTTTCCCCCCGATTCCCCTGCCTGGCATCTGAAAAAATTCGCTGACCTCCGTTAAGGCAAGCGCCCGCTTTTCAGCCTCAAACACAACAGCCCCCGCGAGAGGATGTTCTGAGAGTTTTTCAAGAGAGGCCGCAACCTGCAGCAGTTCTTCCTCCGAACTTGCAGCTGCCGGAAAAATATCCGTCACCTGAGGGCGCCCCTCAGTGATTGTTCCGGTTTTATCCAGGGCAACCGTGTCCGCCCCTTCAAGCAGCTCAATAGCCCGGGCTGATCTGAATAATATTCCATTGGCCGCGCCTCTGCCTGTTCCCACCATGATGGAGGTGGGAGTGGCCAGCCCCAGGGCGCAGGGGCAGGAAATTACCAGCACGGAGATGGCGCAGGTGAGGGCAAACTCCGCATCACAGCCAAGCCACAGCCATACTGCTGCCGCTCCAGCCGCGATGCCAATGACCACCGGCACAAAAATACCGCTTATTCGGTCGGCCAGACGGGCAATGGGAGGCTTTGAGGCGCTGGCCTCATCCACCAGGCGCATAATCTGAGCCAGAGCGGTATCCTCACCAACCCGGGTTGCCCGCATCCGGATATGGCCGGATTGAACCAGGGTTCCACCGGTGAGTAAATCCCCGGCCTGTCTTTCCGCAGGCATACTTTCTCCGGTGATGGCCGATTCATCTACAAATGCGCTGCCGTGAATGAGCGCCCCGTCCACCGGGATGCTTTCTCCGGTCTTTACGATAATGACATCATCAACCTGCACCTGCTCGGAAGGAATGATTATCTCTTCCCCATCCCGCAGCAGGCGGGCGGTTTTGGGGGCAAGTGCGGCCAGGGCGGCAATGGCTTCAGTGGTTTTGCCTTTTGCTTTTGCCTCAAAAAATTTGCCCAGAGTAATCAGCGTCAGAATCATAGCCGCAGACTCGAAATACAGATGCCCGGAAAAATGCTCAACCTGCTGCCAGTTGCCGTTCCCAAGTCCGTATCCCACCTTATAGATGGCATAGACGCCAAAAAGAATTGCTGCCCCGGAGCCGACGGCAATCAGCGAATCCATGTTGGGAGCGCGCATAAGCAGAGCCCGCAGGCCTGAGCGGTAATATTTGAAGTTGATGAAAACTATTGGAAGCAGCAGCAGAAACTGACTGAAAGCGAGAGCAAAGCTATTCTTTATCCCCAGCAGGCTGTCAGGCAGAGGCATTCCCGCCATGGGCCCCATGGCCAGATAAATCAGAGGCAGCGCAAAAACAACGGAAGTAAGCAGGCGCTTCTTCAGGCTGGATATTTCCTGAGCGACTGCGCTCTGCGCCTCCTGAGCAGGTAATTTTTTTGCCGGTTGAGAGGCGTCTGCTGAAGTAGTTTTGCTGTTCAAATTGCCGGTCACGCAGGAGGCGGTGTAGCCGGCTTTTTCCACTGCTGAAATTATCTTCCGGGGGCTGCACAGGCTTGGGTCAAAATCAACGCTCAAGCTGTTTTTCAGCAGATTGACCCCGGCCTGCTTCACACCGGGCAGTCTGCCCACTACCTTTTCTATCCGGGCTGAACAGGCGGCGCAGCTCATCCCTCCGATTTTAAATATTTCTTTTTTCATAATGCTTCACAGGCAGTTATGGTCACCTTAAGTCTGCTTTGGCAGTATATTCATATATATGTAATTATCAAGAATGCAGCCTTCAACTATTTATGACAGTATAACAAAAATCGGCTGTATCGGGCTATAATTTAGTTGAGAACTTTCGGGCTCAAGCTTATCTGCCTCCAGAGGAAGAGAGGCTTGTTTACAAATTTGATTTATGATTTAAAACTTATTGCTGGACAAGAGCATTTGCCTTACAGTCCCCAAGGTATTAAAATAATTTTTTAATTAACAGTAATAATTACTGTTTTCTCTTGACTATACAGTCAGTACAGGTATTATTAAGCCAGCTGTGACGACAATTTGCAGTTGACGAAACCTTAGCTTTTTAACGCCGGTATGTGGCGCAAGGAATATTATGCTGGAGTTGAAGAACATTTCATTTGAGGTGCGCGATGAGCAAGGCGCCGGAAGCAGGGAAATTCTCAAAGATGTAAGTCTTTGCCTGGAAGACCGGGAGTTTATGGTGATTACCGGCCCCAACGGCAGCGGAAAATCCACCCTGGCCAAAATTATTATGGGAATTGTCAAGCCTACACGCGGGCAGATTGTTTTTGACGGAACCGATATTACTGAGGCCGATGTGACTGAGCGGGCCCGTATGCGCATTGGCTACGCCTTTCAGCAGCCGGTGCGGTTTAAGGGCATCAATGTAAGCGATCTGCTGCGCCTGGCGGCCGGGCATGAGCTTTCCAATGATCAGGCCTGCCGCTATTTGTCTGAGGTGGGCTTGTGCGCTGTCGACTACATTAACCGTGAAATCAACGCCAGCCTCTCCGGGGGCGAGTTAAAGCGCATTGAAATCGCCACCCTGCTGGCCCGGGGCACCCGGCTTTCGGTATTTGACGAACCGGAGGCGGGCATTGACCTGTGGAGTTTTCAAAATCTCACCCGCATTTTTGAAAAAATGCGCAATGACCATAACAGCGCAGCCATCATCATTTCGCATCAGGAGCGCATTTTGCGCATTGCCGACACAATTGTGATGCTGGCCGATGGCCGTGTTGTGAAGCAGGGCAGCCGTCAGGAGGTCATGCCCTATCTGATGGCCCATGCCGAACCCTGCGAAATCGGAAAAAATTTCTGCCCAGACTTGCAGAGACTGGCTTAATTTATAGTTGGACTTAAGGATTAGATCATGAACAGCAATGCAGAGCGCATTTTGGAAACAGTAGCCGGCTTCCGGCAGCTGCCCGAGGGCGCATTCAATATCAGACACAACGGCAAGGGCGTGAACCTGCGCAACAGTCCGGGCATAAGCATCATCCCGCGTAAAGACGGCAAGGGCATCACTGTAAAAGTGAAGCCGGGCACGGTGGGCGAAGTGATGCACATCCCGGTGGTGATTGATCAGAGCGGCATTATTGATCTGGTGTATAACGACTTTTTTATCGGAGAAGACTGCGATATTGAAATTATGGCCGGCTGCGGCATTCATAATGACGGGCTGCATCTTACCCAGCATGACGGTATCCATACCTTTCATATCGGCAGGAATTCACGGGTGCGTTATGTGGAAAAGCACTACGGCAGCGGAGGAACGGCCAAAAAGGTACTGAATCCGGTGACCAATCTTTATTTGGCCGAAGGCGCTTACATGGAGATGGACACCGTGCAGATTGAGGGGGTGGACACAACCAAAAGGGTGACCAACGCCAAACTGCTGGAAAAAGCCACTCTGGTTGTTAAGGAAAAGTTGCTGACCAGCGGCAACCAGACCGCCACCACAGATTATGAGATAGATTTGGACGGCTGCGGAGCCGGAGTCAACCTGGTTTCGCGCTCTGTGGCCAAGGGCAGCTCCATGCAGGAGTTCCTCTCCAAGATTAACGGCAATAACGAATGCCACGGGCATTCCGAGTGCGATGCCATTATTATGGATAACGCTGTCGTTACAGCTATTCCGGTGGTGCGGGCCAACCATGTGGACGCCTCGCTTATTCATGAGGCGGCCATCGGCAAGATAGCCGGTGAGCAGATTACCAAGCTGCTCACCCTTGGCCTCACCCAGGAGGAGGCGGAAGCGGAAATTGTAAACGGATTTTTGCGCTGACCACCGGCAAGTCTGTTTTTTGCAGACAGTTTCCCTCAGATTTAATTTAATAAAATGCCCCGGCGCTTAAATCGCTCCGGGGCATCAATTTTTTACCGATAAAGTAAGAATGGTGATGGCAACATCAGACCGGCAGATCTGCCCCATGCCGTCTGAGGCGGCGCAGTTTCAGAGCGACCGCTCTCAGATTTGAGGGCGTCCTATCGGAGCAATGGCCTGCTCCAGTCTGTAGGCCATTTTAAACAGCCTGTCTTCGGCAAATGCCCCGCCGAGCAGCTGCACGCCAACCGGCATGCC
>JAFQMU010000214.1 GCA_017421085.1 Desulfovibrionaceae bacterium
AGTCGGGCAAAAAGGGGTTATATCTGCGGGAGTTTTCTATAATTTCAAAGCCTTCATCACGCCTTCCAAAGGCAATCAGGCGCATCCCTACCGCATTGACCAGGTTGGTGTTGGCCGGGTTGATGGCAAGCGCCAGGCGGGCGGCGTTAATAAATTCCGCTTCCTGCTTGCGTAAAAATGCGTTCAGGCTTTTGGCCCACTGCACATACTGGCAGGATGGGGTGAGGGCTTCCGCCTCCAGGGCCAGCTCCAGAGAACGTTCTTCCAACCGGGCAGCCTCCTTGTCATCCGGGTGCCACTGAGAGGCGGTGGCGTAAATATCAGCCAGCATGGCCTTTGCCAGCCCGTAGTGAGGGGCGGCTGCAACAGCCGCTTCCAAAGCGGTTCTGGCCTTTTGTTCGTTTTCCGCATTGAGGGTGCCTATCCAGTGATGATAGCAGAGCACCGCTTCATAAACCGAAAATTGAACCGGAGGGGAGGTGACGTTTTCCTGTTCGACTTCCGCCAGCAGAACCTTGTTGATGAACCCAAAGCTGCCCGCGATGCCGGCAAGCACCTTATTGCTAATTTCATCCAGCACCTGAAAAACGGTGTGGGTGTGGAAGTCGGCATCATAGCGTTCGGCCCAGATGCTGCTGCGCGTCAGGGCATCGGTGAGCACAACCCGCACCCGCATATTATCGCCGAAAATCTGAATATTTCCCTGCAAAATAAAGCGTGCGCCAAGCTGTCGGGCCAGCTCCCAGGGGGCTTCCACCGGATGTGGGGCTGTATGGCCTACGGCATGAGGGCAGTAATTGGCGGAAATAACCTTAAAATCGTTGAACCGGGTCAGACCGATGATAATTTCATCTACAAATCCGTTTACTATATGGGAGAGCTCGGTTTCCGGACTCAAATCGAAAAATGGATAAACCAGAACAGCCGGCGCAGACGGGCGCGGTTTCAGAAAAGAATGGACATCCGGCGCTTGCCTTGCTGTTGATGAGCCTGTTTCAGCAACGGGCGGGATGAAATCTGTGTGGGGGGCTGCGCCGGGGGGAGATGCGGGTGTTGGCATAATTCCAGGGTTATCTGCGTCATCAGCTGAACTTTTTGAATGTTCCGCAGGTTTCTTTGTTGCCCGTCCGTTTTCAGCGGCAGGGGAGGAAGTTTCGCACTGAGTAAAAAGGGGCATGTATTTGCCCACAGGAATGGAGATTTTAACAGGGGCAAGCGTGCCTCTTGCACCATAGAACCTGTCCAGACGCTTACGCAGTTTTCCCGCAACTACCCTTACAACGGCGTCTGTCTGGGGGTCGAAGCTGGGCGGACGCCCCATCACTTCAGTGGCAATGGTATATGCCTTGATTTCCGGGCCTCGTCCGGCCAGTGTCTCCTCCACCAGAAAGGTGAGCACTTCCTGCAAGCGGCGGGAGTTGTAAAATTCCCAGCTGCCGGTAATTCTTTCAAGCTCTCTGCGGATATGAACTGCATTTTCCTGCAAAAAGGCATTGTACATCGCTCCCTCCGGTGTGAGAGAAAATGTCTGAAAATTCCACATTGCATATCTGTTTAAACCATATGAAGAGAAATATCAAACAGTGCGGGGAGGAATGCTTGAATCGGGGCATGC
>JAFQMU010000215.1 GCA_017421085.1 Desulfovibrionaceae bacterium
ACGCCCTGATTGCCCTGGGCTATACAATGGTTTACGGTATCATTGAGCTGATCAACTTCGCGCACGGCGAAATTTATATGATCGGTTCATTTGTGGCGCTTGTAGTGGCAAGCCTGCTGGGGCTGGCCGGTTTTCCGATGCTGGGTATCTTATGCGTAGCCATTCTGGTTGCCACCTTGTGGTCGGCGGCCTATGGCTTTACTCTGGAAAAAATGGCCTACCGCCCTCTGCGCGATGCCTCCCGGCTGTCTCCGCTCATCTCCGCCATCGGGATGTCGGTATTTTTGCAAAACTATATCAGCCTGGCCCAGACATCCGACTTTCAGGTGTTTCCTTACCTGATACCTGACTTTGAATTTCTGGATCCCATTGCCCATATTCTGGCCCCTTCGGCATTTCTGATTATTGTGACCAGCCTGCTGGTCATGCTGGCGCTTTCCCTGTTCATCAAATTTACCCGCCTCGGCAAAGCCATGCGCGCTACAGCTCAAAACCGCACCATGGCTACCCTGCTGGGCATTAACCCCGATACAATCATTTCCATGACCTTCATTATCGGATCGGCGCTGGCCGCTATCGGGGGCGTGCTCATTGCATCCCACACCGGGGTAACCAAATTCAACATAGGATTTATTGCCGGCATCAAAGCCTTTACGGCCGCAGTGCTGGGCGGCATCGGCAGCATCCCCGGAGCCATGCTGGGCGGATTTGTGCTGGGGCTGTGCGAAAGTTTCGGAGCAGGCTACATATCGAGCGACTATGAAGACGTGTTTGCTTTCGCCATTCTGATTTTAATCCTTCTGTTCAGACCGTCCGGCCTGATGGGCCGCGCCCCGGTGCAAAAGGTTTAAGCCATGTATCTTATCAAACGCTCTCTTCTGGTCAGTATCTGGTTTGTCTTTCTCACCCTGCCCCTGCTGGCAGTAAAGGTGGACACTACCAACGAAACCCTCATCTGGCGCTGGGAGAACATGCTCTATGTAGGCGTGATATCGTTCGTGCTTTACATGATCTGGATGCTCGCCCTGCGCTGGCGCAGCCGCCAGCGCCGCAGCGAAGAGGTGGCCCAGCCCAGACTTACCAACTTTTACGGCAACATTACCGATAACAAGTTGATTGTAAGCCTGTTCAACATCTCTCTGCTCAGCATTCTGGTGGTGCTCCCCCTGCTTTCATCCGGCTACCAGATCAACATCTGGACCACCTCACTGATTTATGTGATTATCGGGCTTGGGCTTAACATCGTAGTCGGTTTTGCCGGGCAGCTGGTGTTGGGCTATGCGGCCTTCTATGCAGTGGGCGCCTATACTTTCGGGCTGCTCTATCAGAATTTCGGGGTGGGCTTCTGGGTGGCCCTGCCCTGCGGAGCCGCCATTGCCGGACTGTTTGGCGTGCTGGTCAGCCTCCCGGTTATTCGCCTGCGCGGCGACTACCTGGCTATTGTGACCCTGGGCTTCGGCGAAATCACCCGCCTGGTTCTGGAAAACTGGATAGAAGTCACCAACGGTCCCGGCGGCATTTCCAATATTCCCCGCCCGGCCCTGTTCAATATTGAACTGAGCGATACGGCCACGGCCATCTGGGTATATTATATTGTGCTATTCCTCATGCTGGTGGCCTTCATCTCCCTGCTCCGCCTGAAAAACTCGCGGGTAGGTCGTTCATGGATTGCAGTGTCGGAAGATGAAACCGCCTCTGAAGTAATGGGGATAAATACTACCT
Source organism: Desulfovibrionaceae bacterium (assembly GCA_017421085.1). Lineage (GTDB taxonomy): Bacteria > Desulfobacterota > Desulfovibrionia > Desulfovibrionales > Desulfovibrionaceae > RGIG1962. The sequence continues at coordinate 1,723 of JAFQMU010000215.1, forward strand.
GGGCCAAGCTTACAGCCTTTGCACTCAGCGCTGTATGGGCCGGGATTGCCGGCGTGCTCTTTGCCACCAAAACCCGTTTTATCAACCCCGACAGCTTCACTTTCATGGACAGCGCCATGTTCCTGTGCATTGTAGTGCTGGGCGGCATGGGCTCGGTATATGGCATGCTGCTGGGTGCGTTTGCCATTGCCCTGCTGCCAGAATACCTCCGGGCCTTCAGTGAATACCGGATGCTCATGTTCGGGGCGGCAATGACGCTGATGATGATTTTCCGTCCTCAGGGACTTATCCCCCCCAAGGTACGGCGTTACCGCATCAGTAAATTGATGGGCAAGGAGGCACAATCTTAATGGAAAAGGCGCTGGAAGTTACTCAACTATCCATCAGTTTCGGTGGTCTGAAGGCTGTGAGCGATATGGCTCTCACTGTGAACAAAGGTGAGATTGTCGCTCTGATCGGCCCTAATGGTGCGGGTAAAACCACATTCTTCAACTGTGTTACAGGGCTTTATCGTCCAAATACCGGATCAGTAAAACTGCACCACCCTGAACGCGGTGAAGTTGAACTTAAAGGTCTGCCCCCCCACTCAATTACCAGCCTCGGCCTGGCCCGCACCTTCCAGAATATCCGCCTGTTTTCCAAAATGACGGTTTTGGAAAATGTAATGATGGGCATGCACTCGCGCACCAAAGCAGGCATTTTTTCCGCGCTGGCGGCCTCGCGCTCAGCCAAGCAGGAAGAACAGCAAATTGTGGATGAAAGCTATGAACTGCTTGAATTTCTTAATTTGCACAAGCTCTATAAGGCAAATGCCAAGAGCCTGCCCTACGGCGATCAGCGGCGCCTGGAAATCGCCCGGGCTTTGGCTGCCAGACCGCTGGTGCTGCTGCTGGACGAACCGGCTGCGGGGATGAACCCTCAGGAGACCCAGGAACTGAAAGAGCTGGTATATCAGATTCGCGACCGTTTTAAACTTTCCGTGCTGTTGATTGAGCACGATATGAGCATGGTAATGAGCCTTTCTGACCGAGTTTATGTAATGGAATACGGTTCGCCAATCGCTGACGGCAAGCCGGCCGAGGTCAGCCGCAATCCGGCAGTGATCAAAGCCTATCTGGGAGAAGAATACCATGCTTGAGATATCCGGCGTTGACACCTATTACGGCAGCATTCAGGCCCTGCACAATATCAGCCTCCGCATCGGCGAAGGCGAGATAGTTACCCTAATCGGCGCCAACGGAGCCGGCAAGACCACCACCCTGATGACCATTTGCGGGGTTGTGCCGCTGCATAGCGGCTCCATTCACTTTGAAGGCAAACCAATCCACTATCTCCCGGCCAACCAGGTTGTGCGTCTGGGTATTTGTCAGGTGCCGGAAGGCCGCCTGATATTTCCCCAGCTTACAGTGATGGAGAATCTTGATTTGGGCGCATATCTGCGTAATGATAAAGTCGGCATTGCTGAAGATATGGAGTATGTTTTTGATCTATTCCCGATTCTGGCAGAGCGGCGCAATCAAAGCGGCGGAACCCTGTCAGGCGGGGAGCAGCAGATGCTGGCTATATCCCGCGCCCTGATGGCCCGCCCGCGCCTTCTGCTGCTGGATGAACCCTCGCTTGGGCTTGCACCCATCATCATCAGCCAGATTTTTGAAATCATCAAGCAGGTGAATAAACGGGGAACCACCATCTTTCTGGTTGAACAAAATGCCAACCAGGCCCTGAAAGTGGCTGACCGCGGCTATGTTATGGAAAATGGCCGCATCACCATGGTAGACAGGGCCGAAAACCTGCTGGCCAATGAACAGGTGCGCAAAGCCTATCTGGGAATCTAACATGCAGTCCGCTAAACATTTTTGAATAACTTGCCAGAAAAACGTATTTTAGGATAAAATTCAAAGCTTATTTCCCCTGTTGTGCTTAATGACACAGCAGGGGATTTTTTATTTGTAGTGGTTCAGACTTGATCTGACAGTTGTCTCCATTTTGATGAAAATTTTGTCCGATTAATTCAGCTGTCCGACTTTTTCATTCCAAGTAGTCTTGGCGTCAAGCAGGGTTTGCATGGGCGTCCATCCGCAGCACATTTTGCCTTGATGCGTTCGCTCTATATTATATTCTTGCAGCCAGATGTCCAGATCCGTTTACAGCTCATCAAGAGAATGATACAGTTTACGCCTGAACGCAACCTGATAAAATTCCTGCAGGATGGTCTTATGGAAGCGTTCGCAGACGCCATTTGTCTGGGGATGACGAGCTTTGTTTTTGGTATGTTCAATGCCGTTGACCGAAAGATACAGTTCGTAATCATGCGTTTCCAACTTGCCGCAGTATTCCGTCCCCCTGTCCGTTAACATGCGGGTAATGCCCATTTCCTGCGATGCAAAGAAAGGCAACTCGCGATCGTTGAGCAAATCCGCTGCGGTGATAGGCGTCTTTGTGGTATAGAGTTTAGCTGCAGCCCATTTGCTGTGCGATCCACAAATGTCTGCTGGTAAATACGTCCTACACCTTTAATAGTGCCCACATAGAACGTATCCTGGCTGCCAAGATAACCAGGATGTGGACTCTCGATCTCTCCACAAACTTCGTCGTCCTGTTGTTTGCGCTCCCAAGCCTGCGCTTGTGCTTCGGTCAGGATGATTC
>JAFQMU010000216.1 GCA_017421085.1 Desulfovibrionaceae bacterium
ACACGGCAAATATCCTGTCTGACTTTTAATGGATAATATTCCTGAATTTTTAATATTGCAAGCTGAAGCCGCAATAATTCAGGAGGGCAAAATCGTCTGCCGTGAAAATACAGATTGACAGTTAAATCTGTCGGCTTTCAGGGAGACGGCCTCTGCATGCAGAGGCCGTCGTCAGGATGGTGTCGGCAACGTTTAAGGAGTGCTTGATGAAATTTTATTATAAGACTGCACAGGCAATGAGAATAGTCAGAATAAATAAAATAAATGCCAGGGCAAATATGAGGCGGGCCATAAAGCCAAAGGCCCCGGCCAGTCTGGAAAAGCCAAGAGCCCCTGAAATAAGGGATATGACCAGAAAAATAATTGCCCAGATCAGCATGCTTAATCACCTGCAGTGTTATATCTATTGATAGTATATACTATACTATAATAATTTTATTTGCAAGTATTGTTTCCAGAATAACAAATAATAAATTCAGGGGAAAAGAGGTCTTGTTCGCAGACAACAGGCTGCTCATCGTTCAAATGAAGTCAGGTGGGAAAAGCAGAAAGCGGAGATTTAATCGTCAGAGGCAGGCAAACCGGGCTGACGCTGAGAGTTATGTGGGCATATGGCAACTGTTTCCCATAATCCGCGCACAAGCATTCCTGATTTCCCATAGTGGGAAATCAGGAATGCAAAATAAATTCAGCAGGCAGGCTGATTCAGGTTTACCAGTTGTTTTTGGGCTTAATGCGGGCGGCCTTGCCTTTGAGCGAGCGCAGATAGTAAAGGCGGCTGCGGCGCACATGGCCCTGGGTAACCACTTCAACTCTGTCGATAAAGGGTGAGTGCATCGGGAAAATTCTTTCCACGCCAACGCCGTCGGAAATCTTACGAACGGTAAAGGTGGCGCCGGTAGTACCGCGGTTAATGCGGATTACGTTGCCCTGGAACACCTGAATACGTTCCTTTTCCCCTTCAATAATTCTCAGGTGAACCTTGACGGTGTCGCCGGAACGGAATTCCGGAAGGTCCATACGCATATGTTCGCTTTCAATTTCTCTAATCAGGCTCATTTTATATCTCCAAACGATAAAATAAATACTTGATTACCGGGCGGATTGGCTCAGGGCTCAGCCCTCAAAGTAATTATAAGCACCTTATTCAGCGTTTTGCAGCCCTGCTCCGTTGATAAAACGCCTAGTCCAGATCGCCGAGTATTCGGTCAATAATAATTGCGCCTGCCATGCGTACCGACAGGTGATTATAGCTGTCAAGGTAGCGCAGGGGGGGGAGCATCCCCTGGCACTGCTTCAAAACCAGCGGCGAAAGCCCCTGACTTGTTCCCAAAAGCAGAAGCACCGGTCTTTGTTCCAAAATGCCTCTTACTTCCCTGAAACTTACATTGCCCGGCCCCTGAGCGCTTGAAGCCAGCAGATACGGCTCCTGCCCGCATTGGCGGGTGATCTGGGCAACGGCATCTTCCACACTGTCCGCCGGGAAAATGCTTTCAAAGGCCATGGCCCTGTGCGGATTGGTCCGGCCCCCGGCCCCGCTGGTCCAGTGAGCGATAATTTCGCCAAGCAGCCGTTTCTGGTCATTCAGCGGGGTGACGATAAAGGCGCCGCCCATTCCATAGCTACAGGAACAACGGGCTATATCGTGAATATCAAGATTTGTCAAAGATACGGCTACACTTTTTTTCTCGCGATCGAGCACCGGGTAGTGTACGAGGGCGACGAAGAGGCTGCGCCCCAATCGTTTGCGGGGAAGTTGCCTTAAAATAAAAATATCCTGTGCATCAAAAAAATTTTCTCTGAGCATCTCAGGCTGCATTTTCCAGGTGGCTTCCAGGGCTTTGGCCCGCCGCCAGCGGGCAATCATGGCGTGATTGCCGGAGGTAAGTGCTTCAGGCACCTTGATCCCGCGATATTCCGGGGGGCGGGTATAGTGCGGGTATTCAAGCAGACCATGCGAATAGCTTTCATCATCGCCTGACTCCTCGCGTCCCATAAAGCCGGGCACAAGCCGGCTCACCGCCTCAAGCACCCCCAGCGCGGCGGTCTCGCCGCCATTGAGCACATAAGCCCCTATGGAAATTGGGCGGAGCGGGAACAACTCGCCCAAACGCGCATCAATTCCTTCATAACGCCCGCAGATAATGGTAATATTCTTCTCTTCGGCAAGGGAACGGGCCATGGTCTGATCAAACCTGGCGCCCGATGCCGCCATAAGCAGGGTTTTGCCCTTTCCATCGGTTTCCCCCGCTATTTCTTCCAGGGTCTGCACCAGCGGGTCAAGCAGCATGACCATTCCCGGCCCGCCTCCGTAAGGGCGGTCGTCTACGCTTTGGTGCAGGTCAGATGTAAATTTGCGCGGGTTGTGCAGATGCACCCTGATTATGCCGTCCTCCACTGCTTTGCCCAGAAGCCCGCAGCGCAGGGGGGACTCGAAAAATTCGGGGAAGAGCGTAACGATATGAATATTCATTCTGAATATCTCTCAAAAAGGGCCGCTCAGGCGGCCCGGGTCAGTTCAGTTGTAATATCTTGCTCCAACGGCTATCCACAAGCCGATGTTGAACAGGATGCTTAAAAAGACAGCGGCTGAAGCCAGGTCTTTTCCGATTTTTGCAAGCGCGTGATCTTCAGTGCTGATGCGATCAAAGCAGGCTTCAATTGCGGAATTGAGCAGCTCGGCAACCATTACCACCGTCCAGGCCAGCAGAATCAGTACGGCGGAGTGAAAATCCACCTCTGATGAAGGAACTACAACCAGCAGAATAATAAAGACAATGGCTTCCTGCTGAAATGCTCGTTCGGAGGCCAGGGCGGTTCTCATTCCGGCAAGAGAGTAAAGAAAGGCATTAAATGGTCTTGTAATCAACCAGCGTTTCATTTTTACCTCCTTTTTCAGGTTGTCGGGCGTTAAATGGATGCTGCCCGAAAACTTTGAAAATTAAGGTTAAGAATAACTTCGGCAATGAGCCGCGGCAAATCGGCATTCAACCGGCAGCGTTTATGCAGCCCTCCCCCGGTCTTTCAATATATTGCAAACGCCTGCATTTCACAACTGGCCGGAGGCTGGGTCAGTGCCCGGCTATCTTATATTTTCTCAGTTTATACTGGAGCAGGCTTTTTGATATCCCCAGCAGTTCCGCTGCCTTTACCTGCACAAAGTCAGCCCGCACCAGTGCGCGGCGGATGACCGCCGCCTCAATTTTTTCCAGCGCATCGGCAAGGTCAAGCTCAACCGGAAGCAGGTCGACAGCGCTTTTATACTGGGTTTCTTCATCGCGCAAGTCTGCCGGCAGGTCGGTTACATTGACCATCTCGCCTCCGGCGAGCACCATGCAGCGCTCCACCACATTCTCAAGCTGGCGGATATTGCCCGGCCATTCATAGGCGGTGAGATAGTCCATGGCTTCGGGAGAAAAAGCCCGGGGCGGCACATCGTTTTCAGTGGCGTATTTTTGGGCGAAGTGCGTCGCCAGCAGAGGAATATCCTCGCGTCGCTCACGCAGGGGGGGCACTTCAATATGCACCACGTTCAGACGGTAATAAAGGTCTTCCCGGAAGCGCCCTTCCTCCACTTCTTTTTCCAGATTTTTATTGGTGGCGGTGACAATGCGGATATCCACCTCAATTTCTTCATTGCCGCCCACCCGTTCAAATTTTCTCTCCTGGAGCACCCGCAGAAGCTTTACCTGCAGTTCCGGTGAAAGCTCTCCTATTTCATCCAAAAACAGGGTGCCGCCGTCAGCCAGTTCAAACCTGCCGCGGCGCATGGCCACCGCCCCCGTGAACGAGCCCTTCTCATGCCCGAACAATTCGCTTTCGAGTACGCCGGGGTTGAGGGCCATGCAGTTTACGGAGATAAACGGCGCTTTGGCCCGGGGCGAGGCAAAGTGAATGGCTTTGGCGATGAGCTCTTTGCCGGTGCCGGATTCTCCATAAATCAGAACAGTGCTTTTGGCCGGTGCGGCGCGCTCCACCATGGACAGAAGGTCATGGGTCGCCTTGGAATGTCCGATAATCTGATTGATGCCGAAGCGGTTTTCCAGATTTTCCTGCAACAGGCGGTAGCGGCGGTGGGCGCGGGCCAGAATGCCTGCATTTTGCACGGCCAGCAGCAATTCGTCATTGGAGAACGGCTTGGTAATGTAATCAAAGGCGCCGCAGCGCATGGCCTCTACAGCTCCTTCAATGGAGCCGAATGCGGTCATAATCAACACCGGGATGTGGGAATAATCGCGCTTTACATGTTCGAGAATTTCCTGACCGCTGAGTCTGGGCATTTTCATGTCGGTAATGATGATATCCACTTCAGACTCTTCCAGAAAGGGAAGAACTGTTTCCGGATCATTGAGAGCGGTTGTCTTATAGCCCGCATCTTCCAGCACTGCCTGCAACACCAGCAGATAGTTCTTTTCATCGTCTACAATTAAAACGTGCGCTTGCTCATTCATATTTATACCTTTAAATGATTATGCCCGTATGTCAACACCGCATCCGTCACTCCACAGGGGACGGCTTATTCTCCTGAGGGTCGGCTTTCGGCAGGGTGAGGCAGACCATGGCGCCGCCTGCGCTTCGGTTTGAAATGAAAATTTCGCCCTCATGGCTTAAAATGATGCTTTGCACAATAGCCAGACCCAGCCCTGTGCCGTCCTCTTTGGTGGTGAAGAAGGGGTCAAGCCCGCGCAGCAGGGCCTCTTCAGAGAACCCCGGGCCGCTGTCGCTGATGCAAAGCTGAATTTTGCCGTCAATTTCTGAAATCTCAATCCGGATTTCCCCGTCATGTTCCATGGCCTGACCGGCATTGGCAAGAATATTGTATACAGCCCGGTAAAGCAGGTCTTTATCTCCCATGACCCACACCCCATCAGAATGGGGAGGAAGTTCTTCTCTGACCTTGATATTGTTTTTTTCCAGAGAGTTTCCCAGAAACACCAGGGCCTGATTGAGCAGAGCGGGCAAATCCACAGGCTGAGGTACAAGTTTTTTGGGGCGGGCGTAATCGAGAAAGTCGGTAATGGTGGTAGACAGCCTGCACGACTCATCGTAAATGGCCCCAAGCAGGGCGCTGCTGGTTTTGTCCGTACCGCTTTTTTCGTTGCGTCGCAGCAGATGCTCGGCTGTGGAGCGAATGATGCCCAGCGGATTGCGGATTTCGTGGGCAATGCTTGAAACCACGCGGCCCATGCTGGCCAGCTTTTCACTCTGGTGCAGCTCGCGCTCCAGGCGTTCCTTTTCCTGCACGCGCGCAGAGAGAACTTTTTCTGTGCGGCGGATAAACAACTGAAGCAGGGCGAACAGAATCAGCGAGGAAATCACGGCAAGAGCGAGAATAGACCATTGAAACCGGATGATTGCCGTGTAGTCTTCGGTGATGTCCTGGCTGAATTCGAGAATATCCAGCTTTGGCCCATCGCCTTCAAATGAGAGCAGCCGGTTCTGGGTGCTCAGAGGGTAGGTGACCCTGAGGATGAACGCCCCCGGCTCCGGCGAGAGTGCAAACAGCGATTTCCAGCCGGAAAAGGCGCTGATTACTTCCAGATCCGGTTCTTCGGCGTTTCTCACTCGCTCTACAGCGGGTGATGCGATATTGCGCTTTCCCAGTTCACTGGCGAAAGTGGAGTAGGTTACTGTTGAGTCCCATGAGAAAATGCGGGTAGAGTCGATTTTGGCGCCCTGAAAAACAGAGCTCAGCACCTGTTCCAAGGGTTCAAAGCTGGGGGTGCGGTCAGAAAGCTGCAAAGGGCGGCTGCCCATGGTCAGGGGGATGGAATATCTGCGGTGTATCTGATAATCGGCGCTCTGAGCAAGCAGGGTTCCAAAATCTTTTTGTTTCTGAAGCAGAAGCTCTCGGGCATGATTGGTAATCAGCGCAGAAAGCACAATGTTGCAGACCAGAATCAGAACCAGAGAAATCCAGGAAAGAAAGCGGATTATCCCCATTGAAAAACCGTTGTTTTCTTTAGTTTCGTTGGTCACCGGGTCGCCTCGCCGCCTGTGCGCCATCAGGCGTACAGGCCTATTATGTAAAATTGCATCCGATTCAGATGCAGAAGCAAGGCAGCGCCTATGCTGCCTTAAGGCCGCGGAAATACGCGTCTGCTTCAGGCCCGGGCAGCTGCAAGAAACCCGGCCTTCCGGATAAAGCTGTTTAAAATTCCTGGATTTTCTCGGGGATATTCCGGAACTTCATCAACATTTCTTTCTCGCTTTCCAGATTGTCGGCGCCCAGACTGGCTTTGGCAAGGCGCTTTCCCAATTCCACAGCGGGCTGGTCCTGGGGATTTATTCCCATCATCCAGCCGGTAAAAATAGTTGCCAGGCCCAGCAAGGAAATCAGTTTGCCGGTGTTAAACTCGTCGGGCAGGGCCAGCTCAAGCTCCAGCAGAGGGATTTTTCTGTCTGACAGGGCCATTTTCGAGCCCAACGTTTCAGCCAGAAGCAATTCTCTGAGGCTTTTCCCGGCCAGATATTCCCAGCGGGCGTCCAGGCCGGTGGGAAATGAGCTGCCGTCGGGCAGGTTCGGGCAGCTGATAAACAGGCATGCCTTGTTATTGGGGCCGTCCAGAAACATTTGCTGCAATGAGTGCTGGTCGGTTACGCCCGTAGCCGGCAGGGGCATGGAGCCCTTGCCGTCTTTGCCGAGGCTCTCCGCCCACAACTGAGCAAACCAGGCGCCGAAGGCAGCCAGCTTGGGAACATAGGTAAAGTAAATCAGCTCATTAAATCCTTTGTCCTGCATGAGGGCGGCCCATACGGCCAGGTTCCAGGCCGGGTGAGCGGAAAGGGCTTTTTCCATATCATCCGGAGTTGAGGCCAGATTCAGAGGCGCAAACAGTTCTTTTGCGCCTGCGAGCAGCTCTTCCCAGTTTATCCCCAGGAACATGGCGGGAAGCAGACCCACGGCGCTGAGTACTGAATAGCGTCCGCCCAGATTTTCAGGCACAGGCAGCGAGGCAAGGCCAAGCGTGTCGGCTTCTTCCCTCAGGAATCCTTTTCGGGCATCGGTAATCAGCAGCATGTGCCTTTGCCAGTCCGGGCCCAGTTGAGACTGGAGCCAGTTTTTCGCCAGAAAATATTGCGACATGGTTTCAATGGTTCCACCCGATTTGCTGATGACCACCACCAGAGTCTGAATGGCTGGAAGCCTGTCAAACCATTGAGGGAGGCTTTCCGGGTCGATATTGTCGGCAACCCATAAATATTTTGCATTCGGGGCGTCTGCGTGTCCGGGCCAGTCCTGCTGAGGGTAAAAAGCTTTTTGCAGGGCTCTGGCCCCCAGTGCGCTGCCTCCGATTCCCAGCAGCAGCAAATGCTTGAACGGCTCAAGCCGGCCGCACAGCCCTTGCAGCTGCTCGCACAAACCAGAGGCGTAATCCAGGGAAACAAAGGGCAGGCTGCCGCTTTGCAGCTCAGCCAGCAGACGGGCGGCAACGTTTTTGCGCGCTGCGGGGTTGTCATTGCTGATTTGACAGTTGTCTTTATGGGCGGCGCAGAGTGCGCAATCAAACGGCCATGCTCCGGTCCAAACCAGTCGATTCTTGTTTCTGGACATCAGCCCTCCTTGAATTTTAGAGAAACCCGGTCTGTACTTAACTTTCGGGCAAATTGTCTGAAGCGGGCCTGCCTCCGAAAATTCGGGAAGCAGGCCCTGCTTTTTGCAGTCAGGCAGAACAGGGCCGCAACTCAGAAAAAGCCTGTTCTAAACGCCAAGATAAGGGGACAGCTTCTCCAGAGCCAGATTGAGAGTTGCTTCATCTGTTGAGTAAGAAAGGCGCAGACAACGATTATCCCCAAACGGAGTGCCCGGCACCAGAGCCACGCCCGCCCTGGTCATCAGGTGGGTGCACATGGCGATGTCGTTGGGAATTTCATCGGTAAACAGCCTGGAGATATTCAGGAAAATATAGAAAGCTCCGTCCGGTCTGGGGCAGCTTACGTTGGGCCAGAGCGAGATATGATTCATGGCCAGATTCCGGCGCTGCATGTAGACCCTGCGCATTTCTTCCACGGTATCATAGGGTCCGGTGAGCGCGGCCACGGTTGCCGCCTGAGACAGGGAGCAGATATTGGAAGTGCTCTGCCCCTGCAAGGTTGACATCTTGGCTATCAGCTCCGGGGCTCCGAGCCCGTAACCCACGCGCCAGCCGGGCATGGCGAAGCTCTTGGCCAGACCGTTTACTATGAATATCTGCTCAGGGAATTTCGGCAGCAGGCGCGACAGACTTGAAAGGCCTCCGGGCAGATAGCAGAGCTGATCGTACATTTCATCGGAAATGACGAAAAGCCCCCGTTCCACAGCCCATTTTGCCATCGCTTCCAGCTCATCCTGAGTGTAGCAGATACCGGTGGGGTTGCCCGGCGAGTTGAGAATCAAAATCCTGGATTTGGGAGTAAAGGCCTTCTCCAGGTCGGAAACCTCAATTTTTGAATTGACTGTTTCCGGGCTGACCGGCACGGGCACGCCTCCGGCAAGACGGATCATATCGGGGTAGCTCAGCCAGTAGGGGCAGGGGAACAGAACTTCATCACCTTGGTCAAGCATGGCCATGAGTACGTTAAACAGCACCTGTTTGCCGCTATTGGAGACAATAACGCTTTCGCGCGGCAAAACCACCTCATAAACCCGTTTGAAGTAAAGGCTTACTGCGTCTCTGGCTTCCG